>JAEZBU010000325.1 GCA_023426855.1 Pseudomonadota bacterium
CTATAGACTTTCGGATCGAGTCGGTCCTGTCACGCGTGTCGCGAAGCGGCAATGGACGATGACAGGTTGGCACGGCCGTCTTCGCGCGCTTCTCAGCGCAGTAAACGCAGCCCTTTGACTTATGGCCCCTATGCGATCGGCAAACGCAGTCGATTTTTGGCGCGGTCTCGCGCTGGTGATGATCTTCGTTAATCATATTCCGGGCAACTGGTTCGGACAGTTGACCCTCCGCAACTACGCGATTTCGGATGCCGCCGAACTGTTCGTATTTCTTGCCGGCTGGTCACTGTCCTATGCCACCGGCAGTCCGCAGCAGGCAGAGCCGGCCAAACGCACCATTTTCCGTCTGATTTCCCGCGCGCTGGAGCTGTACAGGGCACAGCTCGTGATCACGGTTCTGGCGCTGGCGCTGCTGGCATCCATGGCCATCATCCGCAGCAACCCGCTGTTCCTCGAGTGGCACAATGCCGGTTCGTTCTTCTATGACCCGACCCGCACGGTGGTCGGCATCATGCTGCTCACCCATCAGCTCGGCTACTTCAACATTCTCCCGCTTTACGTCGTGCTCCTCCTGTTTGCGCCCATCATCATTCTGCTCGGCCGGTGGCGCTGGTGGGCCGCATTGGCATTA
Organism: Pseudomonadota bacterium; assembly: GCA_023426855.1. Taxonomy (GTDB): domain Bacteria; phylum Pseudomonadota; class Alphaproteobacteria; order Rhizobiales; family Hyphomicrobiaceae; genus ZC4RG25. The sequence goes on from JAEZBU010000325.1 coordinate 632, forward strand.
TCGCTGAGCATCTACTTCTTTGCCCTGACGACGCGGGCGAGCTTCCCGAACTGGCCGGCCGAGGAGCGCTGGTATTTCAATCCGTATTCCTGGCAATTGCTGATGGTGCTCGGCTTCCTGTCCGCCGAGATGATGCGCAGCGATAGCTGGCTGGCCAGAAACGCCGGCCGCCTGGTGCCGTACGCCTGGCTGGTAACTTTGGCAGGGGCCTACATCACCCTCAATCAGCTCTGGCCCGACCCCATGCGCGTGCCGGAGCCCCGGCTGTTCTTCCTGTTCGACAAGACCTATCTGTCGCCGATCCGGGTGATCAGCCTGCTGGGTATCGTTATTGCCTTTTACAAAGTCTTTCCATTCATCGAGAAGATTGTGCCTTCGGTAACTGAGTTGATGTGTGCGTTTGGAAGAAACTCGTTACCGGTATTCTGTGTATCGTCTTTGTTATCCTTGGCGGGACAAGTTGTTCGTATTGTCTACAACGAAAGTTTCCTGCTAGATGCATTCGTTGTAGCGTTAGGCGTCGGTGTGATGGGGTTTACGGCATGGTTTGTCGAATGGCGAAGCCGCGTACCTGGCTTATCGGCCTCGCGGGTATCCTGACTTGCGCGTCAGCGCCAGCTCTGGCGCAGCAAACGTCACCTGTTCAGGACCAGGGTCCTATTCAGATCGCAGCCATGTCTCGTGTTGCCTCCGAGCTGACAACCGATTGCAAGGTCAAGAGCGCATTCGGAGCCCGGACCGCTCTGCGCGGTCTCCGCAAAGCACTTAAGGCACGCCGGACGATCGAGGTGCTGGCGATCGGCTCATCCTCGACCGTAGGAATCGGCGCCAGCTCTCCCGCGGCCGCCTATCCGGTCCGTCTGGCAGCTAATCTCGAAACCTTCCTGAGTGGAACGGACGTCGACATCACAAACCGCGGGATCTCCGGCGAGACGGGTCAGCCGGCTGCCGAGCGTATCAAGCTCGAAGTGGTTGACCACAAACCCGACCTTGTTGTCTGGCAGGTCGGCACCAACGACGCGATGGCCCGCATCGATGCTCAAGACTTCAGCCACATGCTCCGCTCGACCCTGCGCTGGCTGGCCGAAAACCGTGTCGACGTCATCCTGATCGATCCGCAGTACGTGGAGCATCTGGAGAACGACTCGGACTACCGCTCCATCGTCAAAGCGATTGCCGACGTTGCACAGCAGGAGCGCGTGCTGGTGGTCAACCGCTATGACGCAATGGCCGACCTCGCCAAGCAGCGCGGCAACACGTCCTTCCTGGCGCAGGATCGCTTCCACCTCAACGATCTCGGCTATCGCTGCATGGCCGAGTATGCGGCGCGCGCTATCGTCTCCGGCGTGCTGCAGGCCGAAACGGAACTGATCCCGAACAACTGAGCCAACGCCCTCGCTGGCCAGTATCGAAATCACAAATGCCGGTCCGAGCGCTGCTCAGGCCGGCATTGCCGTTTCTACGAGCCGCGCCCAGAACGAAACGCCTGCCGGGATCGCTGCGTCGTCGAAGTCGTAGGCGGGATGATGCAGGCCGGCGCTATCGCCGTTGCCTATGAAAATGAACGCGCCGGGCCGCGCCTCCAGCATGTACGAGAAGTCCTCGCCGCCCATCATCGGCCACACCGCGCGATCGACATTCTGCTCGCCGACGACATCGGCCGCCACCGAACCTGCGAAATCCGCCTGGGCCGGATGGTTGACCGTGACGGGATAGCCGCGCACGAGATTGAGATTGAGCGTCGCGCCGTGCTGCAGAGCCAGCGCTTCGGCGAGCTTGGTCAGCCGATCGAAAACGAGCGTGCGCGTTTCCTCGTTGAGCGTGCGCATCGTCCCGACCATCGATGCGGTCTGCGGAATGACGTTGAACGCATCACCAGCATGGAACATGCAGATCGACACAACGGCCGACTCCAGCGGATCGACATTTCGTGACACGACCGCCTGCGCAGCGTTGCCGAACTGGCAGCCGATCAAGACCGGATCAATCGACAGGTGCGGCTTGGCGGCATGCGCCCCGCGCCCTTCGATGTCGAGATACAGGCGGTCTGCGGCGGCCATCATCGGCCCCGGATTGATCGCGAACTGCCCGACCGGAATGCCCGGCATGTTGTGCATGCCGTAGACTTCCTGAATGCGCCAGCGCTCCATCAGCCCATCGTCGAGCATGGCCTTGGCGCCGGCGCCGCCCTCCTCGGCGGGCTGGAAGATCATCACCGCCTCGCCGTCGAAGTTGCGCGTCTCGGCGAGATACTTGGCAGCGCCAAGCAGCATCGAGGTGTGTCCGTCGTGGCCGCAGGCGTGCATCTTGCCGGGCGTTTGCGA
>JAEZBU010000363.1 GCA_023426855.1 Pseudomonadota bacterium
CTGAGGCGCGATCCGCTTAAGTCCGTCATCCCGACGAAGGTCGGGATACAGGTCAGTTGCGACAATTGCTCTGAGGCAGATGACCTTCTAACGGCGTGCGTGCTGCGGGTGCCGGACTGCGCCGGCATCTTCATCAATAACAATCAGGCTCTAGCTTCCCGTGCCGCCGAGCAGCGCCTGCAGGAAATCCCACACGCCTTCGCCGAACCGGGCCAGAACGCCGCCGATGACCGCGGCCAGAATCCATCCGCCCCAGTGCGACGCGCTTTGCGTGTAGTTGATCCGCACCTTCACGTTGATCACGCGATCGGGCAGCGCCGTTTCCGCGACCAGACCATCCGATCCGACCGTCCGCGCCGACACCACGAGTTGCAGCCGCGCCTTTCCGGCCCGCTGCGGCGTGACGTGCCAGCGCCAGCTCGCGTAATCGTCGGACAGCGAGCCCAGCGCGTTCTCGATCCACTGTGTTTCAGGTGACGCAGTCTCGACCCAAAAGCCCCCTTCGGGCGCACGCAGCCTTACCGACATGGCGCGCGTCACCACGATGTCGTGACGATAGGCGGTGCCAGTCCCCTGTAGACCTTCGGCCAGCGCGCTGACGTCCTCCTTGGCGATCCGCACCTCGACCGTCTCCGGCCGCCCGACGCGCATGGTCCTTGGCACGTTCTCAACGAGCTGGCCGGCGAGCGGCGCGCCACGCTTCTTCGCGCCCTGACCGCCTGTTTTCGCAGTTGCACCGGCTGATGCGTGTTGCGGCGCGCGTGCTGCAACAGGCGGACCGTCCGGATAACCCGGCGGCGGCGCGGATGGCCAGGGCGCGGGCACGGGTCGCTGAGGCGGCATGCCGGATGGCGGCTCCGGGCGATAACCTGCGGGCGGAGCGTGCGGCGGCTGATGGCGATAACTGTCGTCGCCGGGCGGCGGCGGCGGTGCTGTCTGCGAACGGCGGCGCAGGTAGTCATCATCAGCGTAAGGGTCGTCGACCGATCGCGAGACTGGAGGCGCCGGCGCACGCTGCGCCCACGGCGGTTCCGGCGGCGGCATTGGCGGCGCGGCGGGGGCGTGATCGTCCTCGTAGCGCGCCTGTTCCATCGCCGTTTCGGCTGCCGCCTCCTCGACATGGCGATCCGGCCAGTCACTCTGCGGCTCAGCGTCTTGATGGCGCGGCAGTTCGTCGGAGAAATCATCCGGCGGCGCGTTGGCGGCCATATCGGCCGGATGCGGCGGCGCTGGCTGCTGGGGTGGCTCGTTGGTCTCCGGTGCGGGCTTGCGGCCGGTCTCGACACGCTGGCGCGCGCGCGCCAGGAGTTCTTCCGTCACGCCGACTGGCTGGCCGTTGGCGTATCGCGGCGGAAGCTGTGTGCGCGGATCGGATTGCTCGCCATGCCAGCCCGGTGGCGGCCCGGCCGGACGCGGCTTCGCAACGGGAGCCGGATGTGGTTGTGGCACGTGCTGCGGCGGTGGCGACGCAGCCTCCTGCGGCGGCGCATAGGGTTGCGGCGCAGGCTGAGGGGCCCGGGCGGGTGCAGGCTGGGGCGCGGGTTGCGGTGCCGGACGCTGCGCAATGTTGACGCGCTGTAGCGCCTTCACCGCTTCTTCGAAGGTCAGCCCCTGGCCGCGCAGCATCGCGGCTGCCGGGCTGCGACCATCACCGACGATCGCGGCCAGAACGATCGCGCCATTGATTTCGCGACGCCGGCTCTGTTGAGCCGCTGCGGCCGCATATTCCAGAATGCGCAGCAGTTCGGGCGCAGCCACAGGCTCGACACCCGGTCCGCCAACAGCCTGATTGCCCAGCCCGGCGAGATATCCGGTCACATCATGATTGAGCCGGTTGAGATCGATTTGACAGGCCTGCAGCACGGCCGACGCGTCGCTATCGGACACCAGCGCCGTCACCAGGTGCTCCAGCGCCACGACGCTATGATTTTGCGCCTTTGCCAGCTCGAACGCGCGCTCAAGCGTCGTCGCCAGGCTGCGCGATTTTGGCAGCCAGCTCAGAGCTTCAGCGAACGACTGCGACATCCAGCACTCCCTGTCGGGTTCCACGTCGCGGGGGACGAGAGCCGTTAGCTCAACATCATGGCAGACAGACGGATTGTTTGCGTTCTCGCTGCCACATTAGGCGACTCGGCTGTGACATTAACCGATTGACGCGCATCTGGCATCTCCCACCACCACAGTTTGACCGTGGTGCGGCATTTGGAAATTCGTTGAGGGGCGTGGCCAAGCCGCTATAACTGCACCCGCCCGGCGGGCTAGGAGCGATAAGCATGGCAGACACGAACGACAAGCCGCAGACGGCAACGACCGGCGCGGCGCATCTCAAGGCGCAGATTCTGGCGGAAGCGTTGCCGTATCTGCAGCGCTACGACAATCAGACGGTCATCGTGAAGTTCGGCGGCCATGCCATGGGCGATGAAGCCCTCGCCGACGCCTTCGCCCAGGATATCGTCTATCTCAAGCTGTCCGGCATCAACCCGATCGTGGTGCACGGTGGCGGTCCGCAGATCGCGGCGATGCTGAAGAAGCTCGAGATCAAGTCGGAGTTCGTGAACGGCCTGCGCGTTACCGACAAGCCCACCGTCGAGGTGGTCGAGATGGTGCTGGCGGGCGCCATCAACAAACAGATCGTGTCGGCCATCAACCGGCA
>JAEZBU010000081.1 GCA_023426855.1 Pseudomonadota bacterium
GCCTCAGCAGGAGATCGGGATTGGGCATGCGGGCGCGGATTTGCAGCGCGCGGCCGTTCACATCCACTTGCGGATCGATCGCGTAAATTTCGGCGCTGAATTTGCGTCCCGGAACCGCGTCGACTTCCACTTCAACCGATTGGCCGATCCGGACTTGCGTCAGTGCAGCTTCCGGGAGCTTGAAGTTGACCTTGAGGTAGTCGATCTTTTCCAGATTCACGACAGCCGTACCGACGCTCACAAAAGCGCCCACGGATGCATTGCGCAGGCCAACGACACCGGCAAACGGCGCCTTGATGACATGCTTCGAGAGCCGGACTGTTGCGAGATCCAGCGCTGCGCGCGCCGTGCCGAGATTGGCGATCGCCTCGTCCTGGGCGCGCTCGGTGACATTACCTGTCCGGGACAAAGCACGGGCGCGTTCCCGGTTTGCCTGTGCCAGATCGAAGCGCGCTTGGGCGTCTGCCACCTCGGCACGCGCCAGCGCATCATCCAGCTTGATCAGGTCCACCCCTTCGGCGACCGGTTGCCCTTCGGAAAACGCAAAACTTGCGATCCGCCCGGCAATCTCAGAGGACACTTGGACAGATTCGTCGGACGCCAACCCGCCCACCGCGCGCAAGTCGGTCCGGTAAGTCGCAGCCTTTACAGCAATAGCTTCGACGCTGACCGCTGCCGGCGTGACCGTTTTTGCCTTGCCAGGCGGCAGTTTTTCGGCGCGGAGCGTGGCTTTCCAATCAGGCACCATGGCAATCGCCGCTGCACCGACGGCCAACAGCGCGATACCAATCAGTACCTGTTTGCGCATTACCCCTCCCATTCAGTCACCACATTTGCTGCCAGTGAACCGCCGTTGGGTGGTGCACTTTACATCTAGACGGTGCAGGGCCTGAGATTCCGTCGCAAGTTTAGAATGCTATTTGTGCGTTGAACCTGTTGTGAACGACACGGCTGTAACGGATCAGCCGCAGCGTCACGCCAAACATCAGGTTGCTGCCGCAACGACAATACCAGCGCGCCTCAGATTACGACATTATCCGGGAGCGTAAGCGCCTGCGAGCGCTTTCATAGGCTGTCATTCATATTTCATTATGACAATCAGTAACCGCATCACCATTGTGGAGTATATGCCACAGTCTGGAGATACGCTGGAGGTCCGTTGTCAGGCCGGATCGTCCGGGTGCACCTGAACAACGCCGATATCCCCCTCAAGCACATAGATCATCAGATCCGGGCGTTCGCGGGCCAAGCGCACCGCCAGCGCCCTGCCCTCGGCCGTATGCGCCTCGAGTTGCGCCTCGCTCCACAAGGACTTGAACGCGACATCGGGGTCTTTCGAGGCGGTGTAATCATCCGCCCAACACGCGAGATTCTCGGCCAGCTCGCCCGAAATATCGAGCAGGTACGGCGGGAAGTCTCCAAAGTCGTCCCCATCCAACGCCCACAGCGGATAGGCATGAAACTCGGCCATCAGCTTGATGCGCTTCGACTGGGAGCGCGCCTTCTCACGCTCAGCGATCTTGTCGTAGGGCTCGCCATCGTCGAACGCGGCCAGCCCCCCGCCTGGCACCATTGGCTTCATGACCATGCGCGCAACGTACGCAATGTGTGCGGCCACCGCTGCGCCTGCGACGGCGAGAACCGGCCACGCGACGTCTGACCAATGATGCAGCTTGCCGGTGAGCAGTCCCCAAACCACCAGCGCGGTAGCCGCGCCATAGATAACGAACGCATTCATAGAGCCCTGCCGCCCCTTGGGATCGGGCTCGTCTTCGACGTCGAAATAGCGCGGCGCCAAATAGAACAGGTAAACGATCTGCCCCAGCAGGGATGCGAGAAACACCCACACCGCCCAATCAATCAACAGCATCAGCAGGATGCCGCCGACCATCACGATCGTCGACGCCGCCAGCAGCCACATCGCCTGCGCGGTTTCCGTTGAACTCGGCCGCATGGCCGCGATGGCAGCGATCGCCTGGTCGAGGAAATACGACGTCAGCCCCGCACGCGTCGCCGCATATCCGGCGAACGCGTAAAACAACCCGACAACTCTCAAACCGATCTCGGCCCCGTCCATGGCTCCCCCCTCGCCGGCCGAGCGCCGTCTTTTAGCGGCGTTGGAAGTCCTGCTCGGCGCGGACTTTCAGACTATTGCGATCGATCTTGTTTGTCCCAGCCAACGGCAAGGCGTCGAGGAAGAACACGCCACGGGGATGTTGATAAGCCGGGCCGTTGGCGATGACCCACGCTTTCACGGCCTGTTCATCGATGGACGACCCCAGCCGCCGCACGACGAACGCCACGGGCAGGTACTGCTTCGTCTCATCCGGCACCGGCACGACGATCGCCTGGGCGATCTCGGGATGCTGCTCCAGAATGCGTTCGACCTCTACCGGCCAGATGTTCTCACCGGCACACACGAACATGTCGTCCTCGCGCCCGACGAACCAGTGGAAACCCTGCTCATCGCGACGCACCACGTCACCGGAGTGATACCAGCCACCATCGCGCAGCGCGGAACGCGTCTTGTCGGGGAGATTGCGATAACCGCGCATCGTTGCGGGATTGCGCATCTGCAGCACGCCCTCACCCGTCCCTTCCACGACATTACCGCTCGGGTCGACGAGACGGTTCTCTGCCTGCTTGAGCGGATAACCCATGGCGCAATCCGGCGTCTTGATGCCGTCCGGATGCGGGCCGTAGACAGCAGGTCCGGCCTCGGTGGTGCCGTAACCGTTCGTGATCGCGGCATTGGGAAACAGCGCGCGGACGCGATCCACCAACTGTTTGCTGTAGGGCGACGACCCCATGAATATCCGGGTCACCTTGTCGAACGCCGGTGGCTTCTCTCCATCACCGATGTGGTTGGCGACAAGCGCCATCATGGTCGGCACGGACGTCAGCCACGTTGCCCCGTGCGTGACAATCGCCTCGATGTAGCTCGCAGCCGTGAAGCTCGGTTGCAGGATCACGCGCGCGCGGTTCAGGAATGCGAACTTCAGATTGAACAGCGCATTCATATGATACATGGGCGCCGCCACCACGAGCGTATGGTGGCTGTTATCCTCGCGTGTCACGACTGAAACGGCCCAGTGCTGGCCGTTATGGCTCAGCGGCACGCC
>JAEZBU010000281.1 GCA_023426855.1 Pseudomonadota bacterium
GAGGTGAAGCCCGGTCGTGCCGTCTGGATTCAGGTTGCGAGCGGTCATGCGACGCTCAACGGCCAGCAGTTGTCGGCCGGTGATGGAGTGGCGGTCGAAGCCTCAGGGCGGATTGATCTCGCTGGCACGACTGACGAGGGCGAGGTTCTGCTTTTCGACCTGGCCGCATAACGCACGAAGGCGCCGATTGCAGTCCAGATCGGGCAGTGATCGGCGTCTACCCTGCAACCTTAGCCGTTTCTTGCGTTTGTAAATCATGGGCGGCGCTATCCGCCCTTCAACGGAAATCCCAAAGAAACTGGAGACGATCATGACACGTGTACTTGTTCTGTATTATTCGAGCTATGGACATATCGAGAAGATGGCAGGGGCGGTTGCGGAGGGTGTCCGTGAGGCCGGTGCCGAAGTCACCATCAAGCGCGTGCCGGAACTGGTGCCGGAAGAGATTGCCAGAAAGAGTGGCTTCAAGCTCGACCAGCCCGCTCCAATCGCGACCGTGAATGAGCTGCCGGATTACGACGCGATCATCATCGGTGTGCCGACCCGCTTCGGCAACATGCCGGCGCAGATGAAGAACTTCCTGGATCAGACAGGTGGCCTGTGGGCCGGTGGCAAGCTGATCGGCAAGGTCGGCAGTGTGTTCAGTTCATCCGCGACCCAGCATGGCGGTCAGGAAAGCACGATCCTGTCGACGCACACCGTGCTGCTGCATCAGGGTATGGTGATCGTTGGATTGCCGTATTCGTTCCAGGGACAGATGGGCGTCAAGGAAGTGACGGGCGGTTCGCCTTACGGGGCCAGCACCATTGCGGATGGTGATGGATCGCGTCAGCCATCAGAGAACGAACTGGCCGGTGCGCGCTATCAAGGCGCTCATGTGGCGCGGATTGCGGCTAAGCTGGCCGCGAACTGATCGGCCGCGTTTCGTACTCTGAGCTGAAAAAGAAAACGGCCCCAGGCGCTTTTGCGTCGGGGCCGGTATCTCGTGCACTACAAAGCACGTTTGCGCGTCGTCGGGCTCGTTTCAAAGTCGTCTCTCCGCGCGCTCAGCGGTTGCCGGGTACTTGCCACCACGGGCGAGCTGATTCGCGATAAACATCGGCGCGGCTCAAGCCGATATCCTTCAAGGTTTCATCGCTCAGGCCCATAAGCGAGCGCCGTTCCTGGTGGATGCGGTAGGCCGTCGGCAACTGGCGCAGTGCACTCCAAAACCGGCTTATCCGACTGGTACTGGGAGCTCTGTCATTGGCAGAGCAGGTCGTCTGCAGGGTGCTCATTGTTCGTCTCCGGATCATCGGCCGGGCCCGTTCTGGCGCCTCGGCATGAGGTGGAATACAGCACCCCATTGCATAACGGAAACGAATGATGTTTATATGATGCATCACTGTTCATTATGTGTCGGTGGTGGCCGACACGGACCAGCCCGGCGAGGTGGCCATGGCTAGAGACATCGATATCGCGCTTTTGCGGGCGTTTCTTGCGGTCGTGGAAACAGGTGGCGTCACGACTGCCGCTCGTATTCTCAATCGCACGCAGGCAGCTGTAAGCCTGCAAATCAAACGCCTCGAAGACCTGTTCGGCACCGAGCTTTTCACACGCGAACACAAGAAGTTTTCGCTGGCACCGGCCGGCGAGCGACTGCTTGGCAGCGCGCAACGCATGGTCGCAATGAACGATGCGACCTGGGGCGCGATGACCACGCCGCATTTCGAGGGCGAAGTGCGGCTCGGCGTGCCTTACGACATCGTGACCAGCCTCATTCCGCCGGTTTTGCAGCGGTTCAACCAGGCTTGGCCCCGCATCAATGTCACGCTGGTGTGCAAGTCCACGACCGAGCTGCTGCAGGATCTTGCCGAACATCGCATCGATCTGGCGCTGACCACCGAGATCGATTGCGAGGAGGGCGGCGAAACGCTGCTGACCGACCGATTGGTGTGGGTTGGCGCACCGGGCAGCGACACCCACAAGCTGCGGCCGCTGCCGGTGTCGCTCGGGACCAGTCGCTGCCGCTTCCGGCCTGTCGTGATCAAGGCGCTGCGGGCCGCGCAGATCGACTGGCGCGCCGTCAGCCTCGATTGCAACATGGAGCCTGTCTACGCGACGTTGAAGGCTGGTCTTGCGATCGCGCCGCTGTTGCGCACGTCGGTCCCGGAATACTTGTCGATTGTCGGCGCCGAGGCAGAGTTGCCGGCTTTGCCGGACTTCATGGTCAATCTGTATTTGTCCAACGGTGCCAGCGAGATAACCGAGGAACTTGCGCGGCATATCCGGCAAGCCTTCGAGCAGCGGTTCGGCGTCAACCGGCCGCCGGTGCAATTGCGTCGCAGCGACCGGGAGAACCCCGCCGAGCTGAAGCCGCGCGCAGTGCCGTTCCCGAAGCGGCGTGCCGGATGAAGCTGTCGAGCCGGTCCTGGCCGGGCATGATTGGACGGCTGTACGAGCCGTGGCTGCGGCGACGCTGGAAGGCGGACGCGGAGCAGTTGGAGGAATGGGCCAACCTACGGCCGGCGGTGGTCGTCACTGGAGCGTCGGAAGGCATCGGCTTGGCGATCGCCCGACGGTTTGCAAGGCGTGGTCTGACCGTCGTTTTGGTGGCACGTCGGCAGCAGGCGCTCGAGAAGGCGGCCGCATCGATCGCTGGCGACGCCGCAACGCCTCCGATCGCGCTGCCGCTGGATGTCACACATCCGATGGCGCCGGAGCATCTGGAGAACGAGCTTCAGCGGCGCGGGCTGTACGTCGATATCCTCGTCAACAATGCAGGACTCGGACTGAGCGGTGAATTCTCCAGTCATGATCCTGAACGGATCGCGGGGCTGCTCGATCTCAACGTGCGTGCACTGACACTACTGATGCGCCACTTTCTGCCGGCGATGTGCGTACGCGGACGTGGCGGCGTGCTCAACGTGGCATCGATGGGCGGCTTCGCGCCGGGGCCGTATCAGGCGGCGTACTACGCCAGCAAGGCTTATGTCCTTTCACTGACGGAAGCGACGCAATGGGAGTATCGCGGGCTTGGCGTGCGCATCGCCACGTTCGCGCCGGGACCAATCCGGACCCGGTTCCATGCCAAGATGGGGGCGGAGAACTCGACCTATCGCTGGATCCTTCCGGCACCGTCCGCCGCGATGGCGGCCGGATCCGCGGTGCGCTGGTTTGCGTGGGGGCGGACGGTCATCACGCCTGGTATATTGGGGCCGTTGATGGCGTTGGCGATGCGCTTGACCCCGCATCCGATTTTGGTACCGATTGTGTCCTGGCTTTTGAAGCCGAGGGATTCTGCGAAGAATGTTGGACGTTAGACCGACCGACGATTCCATTTCACAGCACACCGATGGTTCGGGAGGTGCTGCCCGCGCTGCACCTCCGAAATCCGTCGTTATCGTCCTTCACCAGATGCATTCAAATCCTGGGGCCATCGGACAATGGCTCCGCTGCCGTGGCTACCATCTCGATATTCGCCGGCCGCGCTTCGGTGATCCGTTGCCGGATACGCTGGAGAACCACGCTGGGGCGGTGATATTCGGTGGTCCGATGAGCGCCAACGATCCGGACGACTATATCAAGACCGAAACGGACTGGATCGGCGTCGCGCTGCGCGAGGACAAACCCTATCTCGGCGTCTGCCTTGGCGCGCAGATGCTGGCGCGGCACCTGGGCGCGCGGGTTTACGAGCATCCCAAGAAGCACGTCGAAATCGGCTATCACGCCATTCATGCAACGCCGGATGGGCTCGCGTTCGGTCACTGGCCGGAGCGGGTTTATCAGTGGCATCGCGAGCATTTCGATCTGCCAAGCGGCACCAGGCGGCTGGCCACATCGAAAGGCGACTTTGAGAACCAGGCGGTCGCTTACGGCAAGGCGGCGGTGGGCGTGCAGTTCCACCCCGAGATCACCTATTCCATGGTCAATCGCTGGAGCGGCACCAATCCGCACCGTTTGACGGCCACGGGTGCACACGACCGTCCGGCCCAACTCGCCGATCATCTTTTCCATGGACCGAGCGTGCGCGGCTGGCTCGATCGTTTCATGCCGCGATGGCTGGCCGGGGGCAGAACGCCAGTCTGATATTCGGCTGGAAGCAACAGATTAATCTGTCGCAAATGATTCGTTTGCTAAGTCGAAAGGTTCTCGGCTTAAATTATGCCACGCTGAGAACTTGGTATTGCGTATCCCGGCGTGGGCGCGGCGAGGCAGCGGGATGGAATTTCCGACCCGAATACTGCTCTCCGCGCCTTTTTGTTTTTCGCGACATTTTTGTTTTTCATGGCCGCAAAAGCGTGGACGGATCGGTCCGGCAATAACGCCGCTCTCAGCAAATGGCTTCCGGGCCTTCTATCCCTAAAGCCGCGAGGTCCTCAGCGCGTCGGCCGGCGTCGAACCTCAGGAAATACTCATCCAGTTGCGGTGCGCCAGCCAGTGATCCGGCCAGCATCGCATGCACCTGTCCGCGATGATGAACCTGATGCACGAACAGATGCGCCAGCGTATCGCCGACGGATTCCCGCGTCAGGCCGTTTGGTCCGCGATCGACGACGATTTCGCGATTGGGCTCATCAGGTGTGAGGCGGTCGCAGAACCCGATCAGGCGCTGGTCCGACGCAATCTGATCCATCCGTACCGCCGCGAATTCCGTGATCGGCTGCCAGCGCGCGATAAGATTGAAGCCTCGCCGCGAACCTTCCAGCGCGTCGAGGTAATACAGGTCGACCATCAGGATGTGATCCATCGTGCGCTGGATCGAGGGAAAGTAGCCGGTGCGCGGGGCCGCATAGTCGTCGCGGCTCAGGCGCCCGCAAGCGTCGAACAAGCGCCAGTTCGACCAGGCATTGTTGCGGGCCATGCGTCTGAAGTGAGCTGTGAGATCCATCGCGTTCACCTCAATCTATCCTGGGTTTCGCGCGCTGCCGTTCTGGCGAGGCGCGCGATCCGTTTCTATAGTGCGCTCCCGAGTACGGGCGTCTTTGAGGTCAGGCCAAAGGGCATTCCATGAAACGACGTGTCTTTCTCACCGCTGCAGCAGCGAGCGTCGCCGGGGCCGGTCTGGCCAAGCCAGCGATTGCTCAATCGATGCCAGAGATTACATGGCGGTTGGCATCCGTCTTTCCCAGGTCCGCGGAAATTATCATGGGCGCCGCCAGCCATATGGCGCAATCTATTGCGGCGCTGACTGACGGCAAATTCAAAATTCAGATCTATCCGGCAGGCTCCGCGGAGATCGGCAGAAATCCCATCGCGGCGGTAACGACGGGCGCGGTCGAATGTGCCCAGGCTCCGTTGTATGCCCTTGCGGACAAGGAACCGACGTTCGCGTTCGGCACCGGCATTCCGTTTGGCTTCAATGCGCGCCATCAGCACTCCTGGTGGCTAACAGGGGGTGGCAGGGAGATCATCACCAAAGAACTGGCAAAATTCAACTGCACCGCGCTGGTGATGGGGAATTCGGGAACCCAGATGGGTGGCTGGTTCCGCAAGGAGATCAATTCAGTCGACGATCTGAAGGGCCTTAAGTTCCGCATCGGCGGCATGGGCGGAGACATTCTGGCGAGGCTCGGCGTCGAGAAGATCACGCTGCCGCCCGGTGAAGTTCCTGCTGCCCTGGAGAACGGTACGATCGATGCAGCGGAGTTCGTCGGCCCGGCCGATGACGAGAAGCTCGGGCTGTTCAAGGTTGCTAAGAATTACTACCACCCCGGCTGGTGGGAGGGCGGCGCGATGCTGCATCTGATGGTCCACCTGAAGGCGTGGGAAGCCTTGCCTGCGACCTATCGGGCGGCGTTGGAGACAGCCGGCGAGGCAACAAATACCTGGATGCTGGCTCAGTATGATCGCAGCAATCCGTCGGCGCTGAAGCGGCTGATTGCTCAAGGTGTGATGTTGCGGCGGTTCCCCAAGCCGGTTCTGGACGCCTGCTGGCAGAGTGCCGAGGCTTACTACGCCGAGCTGTCGGCGACCAATCCGCTGTTCAAATCCACGCTGGAATCGCACAACGCCTTCCGCGACGAGGCTATGGCTTACTGGCGTATCGCTGAGCTCGACTACGACACGATGATGTCGGAGCGCCTCGGTCGCTGATCGGGGGATCGAGCGGTCCGCGACGCCCGGCGTCAGTGGCACATCTGCTGTGATCGTCAGGAGGATGCCTTTTGGCAAATTCTCTGGCAGTAATGCTGCCAACAGGCGCGGCGCGATCGCGCCTCAAGCAACGCTTTAAGATACAAGGGACGGAAACATGACAGGAAAGTCGCTGCGCGAGCGCGCCATGAATGGCGATCAGGTGCTCGGCGCCATGGTGTTCGAGTTTTTCTCGCCGGGCATCGCGCAGGTTCTGAAACTCGCCGGATGCGAGTATGTGCTCTACGACATGGAGCACGCCGGTATGGGCATGGAGACGCTGAAGACCCAGGTCGCAGCGTGTCGCGGCACCGGCATCGCGCCGATGGTGCGCGTGCCGCGTGGGGAATATCACTTCCTCGCCCGTGCATTGGATGTCGGCGCCCAGGGCGTGATGATCCCGATGGTCGAGAGTGTGGAGCAGGCCCGCGCGATTGCCGAGGCAACCCGTTATCCGCCAGTCGGCCGCCGTGGCGCTGCGTTTGGCTTCCCACACGACGACTACGAGCCGGGCGCGCCCGCCGATAAGATCAAGGCCGCCAACGCCCGCAATCTGGTGATTGCCCAGATCGAGACGGAGCGTGGGCTGGACGCAGTCGAGGAGATCGCCGCCGTCGATGGCATCGACGTGCTGTGGGTCGGGCATTTCGACCTGACCAATTTCCTCGGCATTCCCGGGCAATTCGATAATCCGACCTACCTGAATGCCATCAAACGCGTCGTGAAGGCTGGCCGCGCCAACAAGAAGGGCCTCGGCTTCATGCCGACCGATGCGACGTGGGCCAAGCAGTACAAGAAGCACGGCTTCAACATGATGGCCGCCGGCACCGACCACGGCCTGCTGATGGCTGGCGTGAAGTCGGTGCTCGACTCGATCGGAGACAAGGCATGAGCTTCAAGGTTGGCATATTCAGCGATCTGCTCGACTCCAAGGGCGAGCCAACTTTCGGCCGCGCGCCGCTGGCGATGCTTGATCAGCCCGGTATCGAGTGGGAGTGGATCAAGGGCGATTACACAGAGCTCAGCCCTGAGATCGCGGCACAGTATGATGCATTGCACGTCAATCTGACCCGCGTGACGAAGGCGTCCGTTTCCGGTCCTAATCGGCGTGTCCAGATCATCGCCCGCAACGGCGTCGGCTACGATTCCGTCGACGTGGCGGCGTGCACGGAAAACAACGTGCTGGTCACCAACACGCCGATCGCGGTGCGCCGTCCGGTGGCGGTTGCGACGCTGACGCTGCTGTTTGCTCTGGCCGGTCGGCTGTTCGACAAGGACGAACTGGTCCGCACTGGCCGCTGGAACGACCGCAACAACTTCATGGGGCAGGGGCTGACCTCGCGCACCATCGGTGTGATCGGCGCAGGCAGCATCGGCCAAGAAATCATGCGACTGGCGAAGCCGTTTTTCGGACGCGTGATCGCGGCCGATCCGTTTGTCCCGGCTGAGACGGTGGCGGCGGCCGGTGGCGAGTTGCTGACCTTCGACGAGGTGATGAACCAATCGGATTTCGTGGTTGTGTGCTGCCTGCTGACACCGCAGACGCGGCATCTTATCAATGCCCGCGCGTTCGACCTGATGAAGCCATCGGCCTATTTCATCAACGTCGGCCGTGGTCCGATCCATGACGAGGCGGCGCTGGTCGAAGCGCTTCAGACCAACAAGATCGCAGGCGCCGGACTGGACGTCACCGAGGTCGAGCCGATTTCGCCGGACAGCCCGCTGATCGGCATGAAGAATACGATCATCACGCCGCACGCGCTGTGCTGGACCGATGAATGCTTCGAGGACATCGCAACGACGGCGCTGACGTCGATCGTGGATGCTTTGAATGGCCGCAAGCCGAAGCATCTGGTCGATCCGGCGGCGTGGGAGAAGCGCCAGGGCTGACGTCTACGGCGACGAACATAAGAACAAGACAAGACGGGGAGGTTCCAAATGAAGCCCAGTTTGCAGGAGATCCGGCAGCATCTGTTCACGTCAGTGTTGTCCGACTGTCTCGACTCGGTCGGCGCGATGCATCAGGCGGTCGCCTCGCGCATTCGTCCGCTCGACGAGGACTTGGTCATGGTCGGGCGGGCGCGCACGGCAGCGTTCATGGAAGTCTATCACCACGATGCCGGCACCAATCCGTACGAACTGGAAATCGCGCTGGTTGACAGTCTTGGGGCGGATGAAATTCCGGTGTTCGCCTGTTCCAATCCGGCACGTATTGCGCCTTGGGGCGAACTGCTATCTACGGCCGCGACTGTGCGCGGTGCGGCTGGCGCACTGATGGATGGCTGCACGCGCGACGTGAAGGCTATCCGCGCCATGAAATTCCCGGTATTCCATGGCGGTATCGCGCCGCTCGATTCTAAGGGACGCGGCCGCATCATGGCGATCGATGTGCCGATCGTGTGCGCGGGCGTGCATGTCGAGCCGGGCGATCTGGTATTCGGCGATGCCGATGGCGTCGTCGTCATCCCGAAGCGGATCGAGGACGAGGTGCTCAAGCTCGCCTTCGAGAAAGTCCGTGGCGAGCGCAATACGCTGGAGGAATTGAAGGCCGGTCACAAGCTGGGCGACGTGTTCGCGCGTCACGGCATCCTTTAGCGCTGTGCCAGAATGCGCCGAGCAGTTCGACAGGAGTGCGGACTGCTCGGCGAGACTGTGAGCAATTCTGCGCAGCAGCAAGGACGATATGCCGTGCTGCAACGCGAGAATTACCATATGCACCCATTCTGCTTGCCTCTGGAATGACCTGGACGGATTGTCCGCATAAAGATCGGATGCGATGGCTTTCCGAAACGGTTAACCTTTGGGGGCAGTTCATGTCGGGTCAGAATGAGGATTTCGCACTCGGACCTCACGCCTTGCTGGGTCGTGCGATTGGAGAAGTTAACGGCCTTCAGCGGCGCATCGGCACGCTGGAGCGCGATCTGTTCCTGCTGCAGGAGCGCCTGGACGCCAAGCCGACCCGCGGCGAGTTCGCGTTCTATCTGTTCGGCCTGATGCTGCTCGGCATGGTCTTCGCCGGATGCACGGTGCTGCTCAATCTGTGGTGGTTGGGCAAGATCTCGTTTTGAGCGCCAACAGGCCGCTGAGGTGCCGACGCGCGACCGGGCTCCATCCGGAAAGCTGGATCCCGGGCACAAGGCCCGGGATGACATGCGTCAATCGCGGCCCTTAAACCGCGATCTTGCCGCCGCCCCGCTTGGTGATGGCGACGACCGAAGGACGCGGTGGCATGCCGTCCTTGAAATCCGGCCAGCGGGTCGACGGGTTCTCGAAGGTCGCCGGACCGGCCTTGGCGTCGTCTTCGTCGGCCTCGCCCGGATGCTGAATGGCGACGAAGAATGTCTCCATATCCGGCGTGAATTCCGGCCCGCACAGCTCCGCGCCGTTCGGGCAGCGGAAGAACAGCTTGGAAGTCCCGCGAGCGGTGCCTTCGGTTTCGATGGCCCAGACGCCATCGGCGCGGCCGGTCTTTGATGGCGAGTTGCCGTCGGTCGCGATCCACAGGCGGCCATCGGCGTCGATGGCGCAATTGTCGGGCATGCCGAACCAGCCGTCTTTACTGGTGGACGGATGGAAGGTCGCGCCGACGTCGGCGATGGCCGGATCGCCGCACTTCACCAGGATTTCCCAGGTGAACCTGGTCGAAGCGTGGTCGCCACCCTCGGGCAGCATCTCGACGATATGGCCGAAGCGGTTGTTGGCGCGCGGATTGGCGGGATCGACCTGATCGTCCTTGCGCCGGCTGTTATTGGTCAGCATCACGTAGACCTTGTTGGTCTTCGGATTGGCCTCGACATCCTCCGGCCGGTCCATCTTGGTGGCGCCGAGCAGATCGGCCGCCTGGCGGACATGGATCACCACGTCGCCCTGGTCGTTGAAGCCGTTTTCGGCGGTCAGCTTGCCCTGGCCGTGGATCAGCGGCAGCCACGCGCCGGTGCCGTCAGCATCATAGCGGGCGACATACAGCGTGCCGGTGTCGAGCAGATCGCGATTGTTGGCGCGGTTGTCGCGATCGACGGTTCCTGCGGTAACGAACTTGTAGACGTAGTCGAAGCGCTCGTCGTCGCCCTGGTCGAATTCGGATCGAACGGATCGATCTCAACCACCCAGCCGAAGCGATTGGCCTCGTTGGGCTCCTTGCCATAGTCGAAGCGATCGTGGAACTGGCCCCAGTTGTACCACTCGCCCGGCGTGCCGTAGCGCTTCTGCGCGCTGGCATCCGGACCGGCGGCGGCAGCGGCCTTGTTCCAGAAATAGCCGTTGAAGTTTTCCTCGCAGGTCAGCCAGGTGCCCCAGGGCGTGGTGGCGCCGGCGCAGTTGTTCAGCATGCCCATGACGCGCGCGCCGCTCGGGTCGGCGTTGGTGCGCATTTTCGTGTGACCGGCAGCGGGGCCGGCGACGCGCATCTCGGTTTCGGCGGTGATGCGGCGGGCGTACTTAGAATTCGGCACCACGGCCCATTTTCCGTCCGTACGCTTGATTTCGAGAACCGCGCCGCCGTGCGCCATCATCTCGATCTCGACCAGCTCGCGCGTAATGCCCTTGAAGCCGACGTCCTTGGTGTCCTGGCGGCCAACGCCCGGGAACATCAGTTCTTCGTTGGTGTATTCGTGATTGATAACCAGCAGGCCGTGATCCGAGCGGCCGTCGATCGGGATGTAGCCGAGGTAATCGTTGTTATAGCCGAACTGGCGCGCCTGGGCCTCGGCGGTCTGCTTCTGGGGATCGAAGTCGGGCGCGTCCGCCAGCACCTTGTCGCCCCAGCGGATCAGCACATCGGCGTCGTAGCCTTCCGCGACGTAGTGGTGTGGGTCGGAACCGGCAGCTACTTCCTTGAAGTTGAAGCTTGGCGTGGTGCTGGTCGCGGCTTCGGCATCTCGGCTGACCATGGCGGTCAGCGGGGCGAGCACCGTCGATATCGCGGATACGGCCAGCGCGCCGCGCATGACATCGCGGCGGCTGTAGCGGGCCGCGATCACATCGCCCATGGTCGGGTTGGCGCTGGCGTTCGAGCCCGCGTTCTCGGCTTCTTCGTACTGGGCGGAAAGCGGCAGATGGCTGCGCTCGTTCATCTCGATCTCCAGAACTGGGGAAGGGTGGAGCGGGATCTAGCGGCGTTGCGTGAATTGCCGATGACAGAGAGGCGTTGTGCGGCGCGGTCAATGCTGCGTCGCACCATGATGTGAACTTTGAGCATAGGTGGATTGCGCATCGGAAGCGCTTGTCACAGCTATGGTTGGATATCTAAATTGAACTAAATATAAATGTAGGCTGGACGACAGGTCATGGCCTGGGGCGAGAACGACCAGAGGACGAAGAGATTATGCCGCAAGGCGAAGTCGCGCTGCGCACGCGGAGCCGGGGAATGGCTCCGACGGACATTTCAAATCCGAAGTACTTCCACAAGGTTGTCGACTGTCAGTGGGCGTGTCCCACGCATACCCCGGTCCCGGAGTACATCCGGTTGATCGCCCAGGGCCGCTACGCAGCGGCCTATATGTTGAATTGGGAGTCGAACGTCTTCCCGGGCATCCTTGGGCGCGTGTGCGATCGGCCTTGCGAGCCGGCCTGCCGTCGTGGCCGCGTCGAGGAGAAACCGGTCGCGATCTGTCGCCTCAAGCGCGTCGCGGCGGACTACAAGGGCGACATCGATAACTTCCTGCCCGAGATCCCGAAGCAGAAGAACGGCAAGCGCATCGCGCTGCTCGGCGCTGGGCCATCGTCGCTGACCGTAGCGCGTGATCTGATGCCGCTTGGCTATCAGTGCGTGCTGTTCGAAAAGGACCCCACGGGTGGCGGTCTGATGCGGACCAACATTCCGGCGTTCCGCCTGCCCGGCAAAGTGCTGGATGAGGAAGTCGACCGCATCGTCGGTTTCGGCGTCGAGCCGCGCTTTGGCTATGAAGTGAAGAGCCTGAAGGCGATCCTGGACGAAGATTTCGACGCGGTGTTCGTCGGCACCGGCGCGCCAAAGGGCAAGGATCTGAATATTCCGGGTCGCAAGGAAGCGTCCGCCAACATTCATATCGGCATCAACTTCCTGACCTCGGTAGCGTTCGAGCACGTCGAGAAGATCGGCCGTCGCGTCGTCGTCATCGGCGGCGGCAATACCGCGATGGACTGCTGTCGTACCGCGCTGCGTCTCGGTGCCGAGGAGGTCAAGGTTACGGTGCGTTCGCCGCGCCAGGACATGAAGGCGTCGGCCTGGGAAATCGAGGATGCCGAGCACGAGGGCATCCCGATCCTCGACAACCACAACCCGAAGGAATTCATCGTCGAAGGTGGCCGCCTGGTCGGCGTTCGGTTCGACAAGATGCGGGCCGAGTATGTCGATGGTCGCCGCAAACTGATCCCGACCGGCGAAGAGGTCGTGATCCCGTGCGACGACGTGCTGATGGCGATCGGCCAGGACAACGCCTTCCCGTGGATCGAGCGCGACCTGGGCCTCGAATTCAACGAATGGGAGATGCCGAAGGTCGATCGCGTGACCATGATGTCGACGCGGCCGGGCGTGTTCTTCGGCGGCGATGCGGCGTGGGGTCCAGAGAACATCATCTGGGCGGTGTCGCATGGTCATCAGGCCGCGATTTCGATCGACCTGTTCTGCAACGGCGAGACGCTGACCGAGCGTCCCGCGCCCGGCTCCAATCTGGTCAGCCAGAAGATGGGCATCCACGAGTGGTCGTACTCGAACAACTACGCGGCTGACCGGCGCGTTGCGGTTCCGCACGCCGATATGGCGACGTCGCTGCGCAATCTGAAGGTCGAGGTCGAACTCGGCTACGACGACAAGCTGGCGGCGAAAGAGGTCGAGCGCTGCCTGAATTGCGACGTGCAGACGGTGTTCGAGCGCTCATTGTGCATCGAGTGTGATGCCTGCATGGACATCTGCCCGGTCGATTGCATCAACTTTACCCAGAATGGCGAAGAGGCGGAATTGCGCGAAAGTCTGCGCGTGCCGGCCCGCAACACGACGCAGGATCTGTACGTTTCTGATGTCCTCAAAACCGGCCGCGTGATGGTCAAGGACGAGGACGTCTGCCTGCATTGCGGCCTGTGCGCGGAGCGTTGTCCGACAGGCGCCTGGGATATGCAGAAATTCATGTACGTCGAGGCTCAGGCCGCCCGGGCCTGCCTTACCCATCACCAAGCCTATCTAGGCTGAGATCAAGGTTCATAAGGCTCATGAGCGGGGTCAACGATTTCGTCTGCAAGTTTGCGACCGTGAACGGTTCCGGTTCTGCAAGCGCTAACACGATGTTCGCCAAGACGGTATTCCGCATGGGAGTGCCGGTCAGCCCGAAGAACATCTTTCCGTCCAACATTCAGGGCCTGCCGACCTGGTACGAGGTGCGGGTCAGCGAGAAGGGCTATCTCGCGCGGCGCGATGGCATCGACCTGATGGTCGCCATGAATCCGCAGACCTTCCGCGAGGATCTCGCCGAGGTCGCGCCCGGAGGCTGGCTGCTGTACGACTCCACGATGCCGCGCAACTGGCCGCGCGACGACATCCAGATCCTGCCCATTCCGATTGCCGCCATGTGCGCCAAGAAGTGGAGTGATCCACGCCAGCGGCAGTTGTTCAAGAATATGGTCTATATCGGCGCACTGAGTGCGCTGCTCGATATGGACATGGATGTGCTGAAGGGCGTCATCGGCGATCAGCTTCGCGGCAAGGAAAAGCTGGTTGCAGCCAATCTCGAGGCCGTGAACCTCGGCCGCGATTATGCGTTCGAAAACTTCCAGTGCCCGTTGCCGATCAGCCTGCGCAAGGCGGACGGTGCACGTGGCAAGATCATGGTCACGGGCAACAGCGCGGCTGGTCTCGGCGCGATTTACGCAGGCGCCACGGTCTGCTCCTGGTATCCGATCACGCCGTCCACGTCGGTTGCTGAAGCGTTTGAAGGCTACATGAAGCGCCTGCGCGTCGATGAAGACGGCACCGTGCTCGGCGCTGTCGTTCAGGCGGAAGACGAGCTGGCCGCGATCGGCATGGCGATCGGCGCAGGCTGGAATGGCGCGCGGTCCTTCACCGCCACTTCGGGGCCGGGCATTTCGCTGATGAGCGAGTTTCTTGGGCTGGCCTACTTCGCCGAAGTTCCGGTGGTGCTGTTCAACATTCAGCGCGGCGGCCCTTCGACCGGCATGCCGACCCGCACCCAGCAATCCGACGTGATGGCTTGTGCTTATGCTTCGCACGGCGATACCAAGCATGTGCTGCTGTTCCCTGCCGATCCCAACGAGTGCTTCTCGATGGGCGCGCAAGCCTTCGATCTGGCCGAGCGGCTGCAGACACCGGTGATGGTGTTGAGCGATCTCGATATCGGCATGAACGACTGGATGACCGATCCGTTCACGTGGGACGACGCCACCGTGCATGATCGCGGCAAGGTGCTGGACGCCGCCGGGCTCGATGCCGCCAAGGATTGGGGCCGCTATCGCGACGCGGACGGTGATGGCATCCCGTATCGCACGCTGCCGGGTGCCCATCCCAGCAAGGGCTCCTTCTTCACGCGCGGCACCTCGCATGACGCCTACGCGCGCTACACGGAAGACGGCCGCGTCAACGCGGAGAACATGCGCCGCATCTCGCGCAAGTTCGAAACCGCGAAGACGCTGGTGCCTCAGCCCGAGGTCGAAACCCGCGATCCGCGCGCCCGCATCGGCATCATCTATTTCGGTGCGACGCGGCCGGCGGTGATGGAGGCGCTCGATGAGCTGGAGGCCGACGGCATCCGCGTCAACGCCATGCGCTTGAGAGGGTTTCCGTTTTCGGACGAGGTCAAGGCATTCTGCGATGCCCACGATCGCGTCTTCGTTGTCGAGCAGAACCGCGACGCGCAAATGCGTTCGCTGCTGATGCTCGAAGCCGGTATCGACGGCGACAAGCTGGTCGCCACCCTGAATTTCGACGGCATGCCTCTGACGGCCGCCTTCGTGCACGGCGCGGTTCGCGCCAGCATGGGCCCTGTCAAAGTCGCGGCCGAGTGAGGACAAAGCGATGAGCTACATTCAAAAGCCAGCCGCCTATCATCCCGCGCTCAAGAAGAACGAGCTGGGGCTGACGCACCGCGATTACGAAGGCTCGATGTCGACGCTGTGTGCCGGCTGCGGGCACGACTCGATCACGGCCGCGATCATCGAAGCCTGCTTCGAGCTGGATTTGCCGGCGCATCGCATCGCCAAGATCTCAGGCATCGGCTGTTCGTCGAAGGCGCCGACATATTTCCTCGGTCGCAGCCATGGCTTCAACAGCGTGCATGGCCGTATGCCGTCGGTGACGACGGGCGCCAATCTGGCCAATCGCGAGCTGGTTTATCTCGGCGTGTCAGGCGACGGCGATACTGCATCGATCGGTTTCGGCCAGTTCGCGCACGTTGTCCGTCGTCAGTTGAACATGGCGTACGTGGTCATGAACAACGGCTGCTACGGACTGACCAAGGGGCAGTTCTCGGCCACCAACGACAAGTCGTCGCCGTCGAAGAAGGGCGAGGCCAATCCGTTCGATCCGATCGATTTGTGCCAGATGGCCATTCAGCTCGGCGCCGGTTTCGTCGCGCGGTCGTTCTCCGGCGACAAGCAACAGCTCATCCCGCTGCTGAAGGCGGCGATCAGCTATCGCGGTTTCGCGATGCTCGACGTCATCAGCCCGTGCGTGACCTTCAACAATCACGCGGCCTCGACCAAGAGCTACGACTACGTTCGTGCCCACAATCAGGCGATCGATAAGCTCGATTTCGTGCCTGAGGAGAAAGAGATCACGGCTGAGTATGAGGAGGGCACCTCGCTGTCGGTTACAATGCACGACGGTTCGCACCTGATCCTGCACAAGCTCGACCACAGCCACGACCCGCGCAACGCTGATGAAGCGCTGATGGCGATTCGCGGCAGTGCTTCGCGTGGCGAGGTGGCGACTGGGCTTCTTTACATCAACGAGCAGCAGCAGGACCTGCATGACATTCTGCGCACCACGCCCCAGCCGCTGAATGCCGTACCGATGTCAAAGCTTTGCCCCGGCTCGAAAAAGCTCGACGCCATCAATGCGCGCCTGAGCTGATCGTCTGCCTAAAAATGAACCATGGAGTCGAGCGCTCCAACGCTTGACTTTGCGCGTCAGTTCCTGAACCGTTGCTGGCAACGTGCGGACCCAAACAACCGCCTTTGCATGCAGTTGGAGGATACTGATGAAGACTACTCCCGTTACGGCGGAGGATATCGGCCGTTCTGTGATCGCGGTGCCGCCATTGGCGCGCGATAGCGATTTGCGCGTCGATCGCAAAGCCAATCAGGCGCTCATTAAGCATCTCGAAGCTGGTGGCGTCCGTTCGTTGATGTACGGCGGCAACGCGACGTTCTTCAACATCAGCATCGGTGAGTATGCCGACACGCTGGATTTCCTTTCCGAAGCCGTCGGCCCGGACACGTGGTTCCTGCCGTCGGCGGGGCCGGACTTCGGCAAGCTGCGCGATCAGGCGCCGATCCTGAAGTCGCGCAAGTTCCCGGCCGTCATGATGATGCCTGTCGCCGGTCCGTCGGTGCCCACGGGCGTCGCGAAGGCCGTTCGTCATTTCTCTGACGCGGTAGACAAGCAGGTCGTTCTGTACGTCAAGGACGAGCGCATGCTGACGCCGGAGCTGATCGCCAAGCTGGTCGAAGACAAAGTCGTCTCTTTCGTGAAGTACGCGGTCATCCGCGAGAACTTCAGCGTCGATCCGTTCCTGAGCCGCGTTCTGGAGCGCGTGGATCGCAGCATCGTCGCCAGCGGCATCGGCGAGCGGCCGGCGATCCAGCATCTGCGGGATTTCGGATTGCAATCCTTTACGTCCGGGTCTGTGTGCATCGCACCGCGCGCGTCGATGAAGATCCTGGCCGCGATCAAGGCGAAGGATTACGCGACGGCGGAGGACATTCGCGCAAACTTCATGCCGCTGGAAGATCTTCGTGACGGCATCAACCCAATCCAGGTGTTGCACGATGCGGTGACGCTCGCAGGCGTGGCTGACATGGGGCCGATGTTGCCGAGTATGGATAATCTTGAGGCAGATGATAAGGTCAAGGTCGAGAAGGCGGCCAAGGCTCTGTATGCTTACGACCAAGGCTCTGCACGCGCAGCAGCGTGAAAATACGCGCTGTGTACTGCTGAATAAAAACTAAAAAAGTTCACCAAGGAGGAAATCTGGAATGCTGAAGGCTTTTGCACGTACATTGCTTGGCGCTGGTGTCGCTCTCGGTTTTGCCGCTGGGGCGGCCCAGGCCAACGATGTCCGGTTGATGACAGGACCGCAGGGTGGCGTATGGGTGCCGCTCGGTGGTCAGTTGAAAGACATCTGGGAAAAGGTTGTTCCCGGGCTCAAAGTGCAGTCACTGCCGGGCGCCGGCGTTGCCAATGTCCGTGCCATTCAGACCGGCAAGGCGGAGGTCGGGTTCGGTAATTCGATCACGACTGCTGATGCGATCAATGGCAACCCACCATTCACCGAGCCGCACAAGGACGTGTGCAACGTTGCTTCGCTGTATCCGCAGTATTTCCAGGTCGTCGTTCTGACGAGCTCGGGCGTTACGTCCGTGAAGGAAATGAAGGGCAAGTCGCTGACCACGCAGCCGCGTGGCAATACCGGCGAACTCATCACCCAGAACCTGCTGCAGGTCTATGGGCTGAAGTACGCCGACATGAAGACCAGCTTCGTTTCGTACACGGACTCGTCCTCTCAAATGAAGGACAACCAGGCCCAGATGTTTACGCTGGGCACGAGCATCCCGGCGTCGTCCATCATGGACATCGCGGCCGGTACGGACATCAAGCTGCTGGATCTGTCTGACGCCATCGACGGCATGAAGAAGATCAACGCTGGCTACACCCTACTGGAAGTGCCGGCCGGTACCTATCCGAAGCAGGACAAGCCGGTGAACGTGATCGGCTATGCCACGCACATCGTGGCATCGTGCAAGCTGCCTGAAGACACAGTCTATGCGATGACCAAGTCGATCGCGGACAATGTCGCGTCGCTGGCGGCCACCAGCAAGGCGATGGACGGGCTGACACCCGCGAAAATGGCCGAAGATGTCGGTGTTCCGATGCATCCGGGCGCTGCCAAGTTCTACAAGGAACAAGGCATCACCGTGAAATGAGGATGACCGAGAAGCCGCCCCCGTGGGCGGCTTCTTCTTTTTCAGCGACGCGAGCGTCGGTCCGTCATCTCAGGAACAGCCATGAAAATTGATTTTTCTCACGCGGGGATCGTGCGCCTCGTGATTGGTGTGTTGGGCGTCTCCATGGCGCTCTACCACATGTGGAGCATCTGGTTTGGTGCGGCCGACGCAATTACGTTTCGCGGCACGCATCTGTTCTTCGCCATGGCGCTGATATTTCTAGTCTACCGCCGGACGTCAGCGGAAGCAGGGCAGACACCAACGCTGCTGGATTATGTTTGTCTCGTGCTGGCCGTATCGCCGGTGATCTATCTGTTCCTGAACTACGACTACCTCATCAATCGCATCTACTACGTCGATGATCTCAGCATCGCCGATAAGGTGTCTGGCGTACTTCTGACGGTGATGGTTCTCGAGGCGACGCGTCGCGTTCTTGGATGGGCGCTGCCGCTGACCGCGATGGTGTTCCTCGCGTATGGCCTGTTTATCGCGCAGATCGAGCCAGAACGTCTGATTGACCAACTGTTCATGACCACCGAGGGTATTTTCGGCATCCCGCTGTCGGTGTCCGCGGCCTATGTGATCATTTTCGTATTGTTCGGCTCCTTCATGGAGCGCACCGGGACTGGTCAGCTTTTCATGGATTTCGCCATGAGCCTCACGGGCCATACGGCTGGCGGGCCGGGCAAGGTTTCGGTTGTGTCGTCCAGCCTGTTTGGAACGATCTCCGGATCGGCCGTCGCGAACGTCATGGTCGATGGCCCGATTGCCATTCCTTTGATGAAGCGGACGGGATTTCGTCCGCAATTCGCCGCGGGTGTCGAAGCCGTTGCTTCAACCGGTGGCCAGATCATGCCGCCGATCATGGGCGCGGCCGCGTTTGTCATGGCCGAGTTTCTGCAGGTTGGCTATGGGCAGGTCGTTATCTGGGCGCTGATCCCGGCGTTCCTGTATTACATGGCGTGCTTTTCAGCCGTGCATTTCGAAGCGAAGCGCCAAGGCATCATGGGCTTGCGGAGGTCGGAGCTGCCGCGGCTTGGTGAAGTCATGAAAACGCGTGGGCACCTATTCATTCCGGTGCTCACCATCCTGACGGTGATGTACCTCGGTTATAGCGCCCCGATGGCTGCCTTGGCTGGTACGCTGGCATGCTTCCCGGTCGCAGCGCTGCGGGCATCAACGCGGGGCAATGTCCGCCTAGGCATCATCATCGAGGCAATGATCGACGGCGCGCGCAATGCACTCGCCATCGCCCTGGCCTGCGCTTGCGCCGGCATCATCATTGGTATCGTTACGCTGACCGGCCTCGGCATCGTATTCACCCAGTTCGTTGTGACCCTTGCCCAGGAAACGCTGATCATCGCGCTGCTGCTAACGGCGGTCGCTGGCATAGTGCTCGGCATGGGCATTCCAACGACGCCAGCGTACATCATCATGACGTCGTTGCTGGTTCCGGCCATCATCAAGCTTGGCGTCATCGCGCCTGCAGCGCACATGTTCGCGTTCTACTTCGCGATCCTGTCGGCGATCACGCCGCCTGTTGCGCTTGCGGTGTTTGCTGCGGCGGGGCTCGCCAAGTCCGATCTGTGGGCCAGTAGCTGGGCTGCCGTGCGCATCGGAGCGGCAGGTTTCATCGTGCCGTTCATGTTCGTCTATGAGCCGGCGCTTCTGCTCATGGATGCCGATTGGGGAACGACAATCTGGGCAATTATGACGTCAACGATCGGATGCGTCTTGTTGGCCGCCGGCCTTCATGGCTATCTCGTGACTCGCAGCAGCATGTGGCAGAACGCCTGCCTGATTGTCGCAGCGTTCTGTCTTGTTAAACCAGGGCTTTATACGGATCTTGCCGGTGCTGTATTGACGGGGATCGTCGTGCTATCGCAAGTCTTGGCGCGCCGGAGCGGCGAAACTGCAGCAGTGACGTCGGCAGCCAAGGAACATTAGGGATGGAAGAGAGCGCAAATGGGCCAGCGTAAGACACCCGAACAATTAAGATCTCATCGCTGGTTCGGGGTGCAGGACTTGCGCTCCTTTGGCCATCGGTCGCGTCTTCGCCAGATGGGCTACGACGCGACCGACTGGGCCGGAAAGCCGGTCATCGGAATCATCAATACGTGGAGTGATATCAACCCCTGCCACGCGCATTTGCGCGCCCGCGTCGAAGACGTGAAGCGCGGCGTGCTGCAGGCGGGCGGGTTCCCGATCGAGCTTCCGGCAATCTCGTTGTCGGAGCCTTTCGTGAAGCCGACGACGATGCTCTATCGCAACTTCCTGGCGATGGAGACGGAGGAGTTGCTGCGCTCGCACCCGGTTGACGGCGCGATCCTGCTCGGCGGTTGCGACAAGACCACGCCCGGTCTGCTGATGGGCGCGATCTCGATGGACCTGCCTGCCATCTTCGTGCCAGCCGGACCGATGCTGCGCGGCAACTGGCGTGGCCAGACGCTGGGTTCCGGCTCCGACACCTGGAAATATTGGGACGAGAAGCGTGCCGGTCGGATCAGCGAGGACGACTGGTCGGAGATCGAGAACGGCATCGCCCGCTCGTTCGGCACCTGCATGACCATGGGCACCGCGGCGACGATGATGTCGATCGCCGAGGCGATGGGCATGACGCTCCCCGGTGCGTCGGCGATGCCGGCGGCCGACTCCGGGCATCCGCGCATGTGCACGGTGGCTGGCCGCCGTATCGTCGAAATGGTGTGGGAGGATCTGAAGCCGACCGACGTGCTGACGGCGGCTTCGTTCGACAACGCCATCAAGGTTCACATGGCGATCGGCGGTTCGACCAACGCCATTATTCACGTCGTCGCAATGGCGCGGCGCGCGGGCGTTCCGCTGACTCTGGAGCGTTTCGACGAATTGTCGCGGGCAGTCCCGGTCATCGCCAATATCCGCCCGTCGGGTAAATACCTGATGGAGGACTTCTACTACGCCGGTGGTCTGCCTGGCCTGATGAGCCGCATCGCAGATCGGCTGGATGGCACTGCCAAGACGATCTCCGGAAAGACGCTGGCGGAGGATCTGGAAGGCGCCGGCGTGTGGAAGGATGACGTCATCCTCACGGTCGATCAGGCGATCTATGCTGAAGGCGCGACGGCGGTTCTGTCCGGCAATCTTGCTCCGAACGGTGCGGTGATGAAGCCGTCTGCGGCGGAGCCGCGGCTGCGCAAGCATCGCGGTCCGGCGCTGGTGTTCCGTGATTACAATCACATGGCGGCTGAGATCGAGCGCGAGGACCTGGAGGTTACGGCCGATCACGTGCTGGTGTTGCAGAATGCCGGTCCCAAAGGCGGCCCGGGCATGCCGGAATGGGGCATGCTGCCGATCCCGCGCAAGCTAGTGAAGCAGGGGGTCCGGGACATGCTGCGGCTGTCCGATGCCCGTATGTCGGGAACCAGCTACGGCGCCTGCATCCTGCACGTCGCGCCGGAAAGCTTCGTCGGCGGACCGCTGGCGTTCGTGCAGAACGGCGACGAGATCGAGGTCGACGTTTCGAAGCGCCTGCTGCATCTGCACGTTTCGGATGAAGAGCTCGCCCGCCGCAAGGCCGCCTGGAAGCCCCAGCCGCCGCGTTACGAGCGCGGCTACGGCGCGATGTTCCAGCAGCATATCGGCCAAGCCGACGACGGCTGCGATTTCGATTTCCTGGAAGCCGGCGCGCCAGTTCCGGAGCCGGAAATCCACTAAGGCGATTGCGCGACGAGGCCGATCTTCGGCTTCGTGGCTGCCGGACTTATCGGCGCGCGGCTCTGGCGGGGCAGCGCGCCGATGTCGTTTTAAGTGCAGCCTTGCGCTGTCTGGGACTGCGGCTCGGTCGCTTGCGCGGTTTCGCCATTGCCGTTGCCGTTGTCCTCAGTGTGGACCTTGGCGTTCCAGAGAATGGCGACGCCGATCAGCGCCGAAATGATGGAGGCCAGGAAAACGGCGATCTTGGCCGCCGCGAAGTCACTGGCGACTGGGAATGCCTGACCCGCGATGAACAACGACATCGTGAAGCCGATGCCGGCCATGGCGCCCGCGCCGGTCAGTTGCCGCCACGTATAGGCGGCTGGTTTGATTGCCAACCCAAGCCAAACGGCCAGCGCTGACGCAGCCAGCATCCCCACCGGCTTGCCGATGACCAAGCCTGCGATAATGGCCAACAGCAGTTGCTCATGGCCCGCCCAGACATCCATGGTGACAGCGACGCCGGCATTTGCGAGGGCGAAAAGAGGCAGGACGAGATAGCTCGACCGCGCACCCATGTGTCGTAGCAAGCGGTCTGCGGGCGACTCGAGCCGATCGTGAATGGCATCGAGCGCGCGCAACGCCGGTATGGATGGACCATGGCTCAGCACTTCGCCGCCGCGCTCGGCCTCGCCTTCCAGGATCGCGTTGGCTTGAGCGGTCAGCGCATGCAGGTCGGCTGGCGGTCTCGTCGGGATGAACAGCGCCAGCAGCACGCCGGCCAACGTCGCATGCAGTCCGCTGGAGTGGACGAACCACCACAGTAAAATGCCGACCAGCATGTACGGCAGCACGCGATACACGCCGGCACGGTTGAGCACGGCGAGCATTGCAACGGCGAGAACCGCAACCCCAAGCGCAAGGAAATTGATGCTGCTCGAATAGAATGCCGCGACGACCAGGATGGCGCCGATGTCGTCGACGATGGCCGCCGCAGTCAGGAAAACGCGCAGTTCGATCGGCACGCGCTGGCCCATCATCACGATGAGGGCAATGGCGAAGGCCGTATCTGTCGCCATCGGTACGCCCCAGCCGTGCGACCACGGACCACTGGGAACGACCGCGAGATACAACAAAGCGGGCACAACCATGCCGCCTATTGCGGCTGCAATAGGCAGGGCGGCGGATTTGCGATTGGCGAGATGGCCGACCGTGAACTCGCGTTTTATCTCCAGACCGACGACGAGAAAGAAGATCGTCAGCAGCCCGTCGTTGATCCAATGCAGCAGCGACATGCTGAAGCTGAACGATCCGAGCGAGAAGCCGAGATACTGGCGCCAGATGGCTTCGAACTCCGGTCCGGCCGGCGTGTTGGTCAGCCCAACGGCCAGAAGCGTCGCCAGAAGCAGTAGAATGCCGGCGGATGGTCCCCAGTTCGCGAAGTCGAGCGCCGCGGCGCGAACGCGATGACCGAGTGTCCCGTTTATTGCATCGACGATCGAACTCTCATCCCAGGCCCCGTCATAGCGGCGGCCGTTGATGAAGAACGTCGGCGTGAACAGCACGCCGCTCGATCGGGCACTGGCCTCGTCAGTCTCGACGCGCGCTTTGGCGAGAGCCGTCGCCTGTTCGGCGTCGTTGGGATCCTGCTCCGCGAGATTCATATCCTGCGCGATCGCGGCGAGATCATCCTCGGTGAGCTGCTCGGAGCGCGCCATCAGCGCCATGTGCACGCGCCAGTATTCCTCCGGTGACGCGCGTTCTGCCAGTTCGGCGGCGCGCCGTGAGAGGTCGTTGTTGGTCAGCGGGCGATGACGAAAGACATAGCGCATGCGGTCGCCGAACTGGTCGCGCAACGCGGCAATGTGATCGTTGGCTGCACGGCAGTGTGGGCAGGCGTAACTTCCGTATTCGACCAGTGTGATGGGTGCGTCCATCCGGCCTAGAATGTGATCGTTGGCGTCGTTTATGGGACGATTGAGCCGCCTGCTGCGTTCTGCTACTGCCACCGGCGTTACCTTGTGCTCTATGATCAGGAACTGCGAGACCGTTTGGATTTATAGGCACTACCAGCTCAAGGTAGCGCGTCACAGCTATGGTCGGGTAAAGCACACTTTGGCCGACGTCGAGCGGAAACATCGCCGCTGGGCGACGTGGCGCGCGGGCTGTTGTTTGCCGCACTCGCATGCTGGTGCAAAAGCATGCGAGCGCGATATTCATGATAACGAAAAGGTTATTCGCAAACCCAGTGGTCAGTGAACCGCGATGGGATTGCCGGGGGAGCCGGTCGCGCCTTTGATGGGCAGTGGCGCATAGATATAGGCAAACTCGTAGACCTTGGCGTCGGCCAGCCGTTCTGTTGCAACGTTTTCGTGAATGAAGATGCCGTTCTTGGCCAGCAGCTCCTGGTGCACGGCAAACGCCAGTTTCGGATTGGGATTGGGCACGACTTCGACCGCCCAGGTGTCCGCACCGACGACGGCGACCTGCTTTTTGGCCAGCCATTCGGCGACCGGCACGCCGATCCCGGGTTCGCCGGAATTGAACTCGGCGTTATTGGTGCCCCAGTGCCGCGACCAGCCGGTGTGGAATAGCACGACATCGCCTTCGCCGATCGAGTCCGCGCTCAAACCCTGTTTGGCCAATGCCGCCTCGACATCGGCAAC
>JAEZBU010000343.1 GCA_023426855.1 Pseudomonadota bacterium
GCGGCGAGGTCGGACAGAATATCGGCATGCAGGTTGGTCGCCACGATGGTGTCGATCGATTGCGGCTTGGTCACCATGCGCATGGTCATGGCATCGACCAGCATCTTGTCCCAGGTGACGTCGGGGAATTCGCGCGCGATTTCGGTGGCGATCTCGTCCCACATCACCATGGCGTGACGCTGCGCGTTCGACTTGGTGACAACGGTCAGCAGCTTGCGCGGGCGAGATTGCGCGAGACGAAACGCAAAGCGCATGATGCGCTCGACGCCGGCGCGCGTGAACATGGCGACGTCGGTTGCGGTTTCCAGTGGCGATCCCTGGTGTACGCGACCGCCAACACCGGCGTATTCGCCCTCCGAGTTCTCGCGCACGATGACCCAGTCGAGTTCCTTATCATTGACCGCGCGCAACGGTGACACGATGCCGGGCAGGACGCGGGTCGGGCGGACGTTGGCGTACTGATCGAATGGCTGGCAGATGGCGAGCCGCAGGCCCCACAGCGTGATGTGGTCCGGAATCTCCGGATGGCCGGCCGACCCGAACAGGATAGCGTCATGGTTCTTGATCTGCTCGCGGCCATCGGCGGGCATCATGCGGCCGTGCTTTTTGTAGTATTCGCCGCCCCAATCGAAATGATCGAATTTGAGTGTGAAGCCGCCATCGCGTTTGGCCACAGCGTCGAGAACATCGATACCGGCTTGAATGACCTCGGTGCCAATTCCGTCGCCCGGTATTGCTGCGATTGTGTACGTCTTCACGCTCGTCTCCCTCGAATGTCGCTGCGCGCACAAAACTCCAACCGTGCGCGGGTCGTTGTGCGGACTGTGTGAACGCACGGGCTGGACTTCGTCAAGGTATCGTGTGGTCGGTCGGAGCGTGGCGCCCCGTACGCGTTGCCTTAATCACCGTCTCATGACCTGACAAGAGGCAGGCATCTCGGGTTCGCGCACGCGATCTGGAACGTCGCTCAGCCCCGGACGTTGCCTTACAGGTGCGAAGCTGCGGTTCTCGCGGGCCGCGGCCTTCCGTTGTTCGGGATTAAGCGACAAGAGGCTTGGCGATATGCAATACAAGTTGCTGCATGAGGCGGAAGGAAAACGCACGTTCGCTGTTGTGATGAAAACTGGCGACGAAGCCATGGCGTGTCTGAAGACGTTTGCTGTCGCGGAAAATATCAGTGGAGCACAAATCACAGCAATCGGCGCATTCAGCCAAGCAGAATTGTCGTTCTTTGACTGGGAAAAGAAGGATTATCTGCCAATCGATGCTGGGGAGCAGGTCGAGGTCGCCTCGCTCGTCGGAGACATCGCGATGGGGCCTGATGGCAAGCCGAGCGTGCATGTCCACGCCGTTCTGAGTAAGCGCGACGGAGCGGCGATCGCGGGCCATTTTCAATCCGGAAAGGTGCGGCCAACTCTGGAAGTCATCGTCACCGAGATGCCCGCGCACCTTTGCAAAAAGAAGGATGATGAATCAGGGCTGGCCTTGATCGAGCTTTGATGCGGTAACGGCGGATGCTTCATCCGGTTCCACCAGCCGCAGCCATCCGGATCTGGATTCGATGCTATAGACCGCTTCGAACGGTGCGCCCTTGTTCGCGCCCGCTGCGATGCGGCCCTGAAGCCCAAAAGTAAAACCGTCGGGCCCTTCCACCATGCGCAGGATCTGGGCGTCGACCGCGTCATCATCGACGCGGAAATTGACTTTGTATTCCTTCGGATCGTTGAGCGCCCACTGCAGCGCAGGCTTGTCCGGTCCATCCAGGATTTTCACCTTGTCTGCCATTATCACGTGCTCCTCTTTAGAAGCGAACGTTTGCGCTTTTCATTGGTTCAATTTTGATGGAGAGGCGGGCTGGCACCAGGAGCACTTATCATGGATAGACAGCAGCACCTTTACGATCTCGCCAGGCATTTCAAAACCGCAATGCTTGTGACACATAACAAGGATGGCGGTATTCATGCGCGGCCTATGGCAGTTGCCGAATTGGAGAAGGACGCGGATGCGTATTTCTCAACGAGTATCGATTCTCCCAAAATTGCTGAGATCGAAGCAAATCCAAGCGTCCTGGTGACATTTCAAAGCGGCACTGAATTTGCGGTCATCGAAGGCAAGGCAACCGTCGTGCGCGATAGGACTCAGATAGATCGATTGTGGTCTGAAGATTGGCGCCTTTGGTTTCCGAACGGAAAAGATGATCCGAAACTCTGCTTGCTGAGAGTATCAGCGGAGCAAGGGGAATATTGGGATACAAGTGGCTTGGAAGGCATAAAATTCATGTTCGAGAGCGCTAAGGCGCGTCTTGCCGGCAAGACGCCTGAAAAATCTGAAAGCCAAAACGCAAAAGTACGACTATAGCCGATAATTGGTTCGCAGCGCGTTGGATAGCACACGGTGCTGCTGGAACGCTTGGTCCGCCGCGCTCTTTTCTGAAAATCACGTGCGGCCGGTCAGAAAATCGTTGATCCATGTACCATGGCAATCTGGCAATCGCCATGGCGCAATAATCCGACTTCGGCCTTCTAAATGTTATCCCACCCGGATTTGCGCCCCGCTGATTGCACTGAATGTCATTCCACTGCGCTTTGACTAGTCCATGATTGCACGCAATGATTGAGTTAATCATTTCAGCACGCCAGGCGTGCGTAAGGGCGGGATTTGCGCTATCGAGGAGCGCTACTGAATTCTCATCCCGATGGAGAACCTCATGATGCGTTGGATAGCGATCTTGGGGTGCGGGCTTGCGCTCGCATCCGCTCTGCCGCTCGGCTCGACGACGGCAAAATCAGATGGTGTGTATCAACCGGTTCGCGCAGCCGTCGCGCCGGTCTTCACCCGCAAGCTGTGTACGCCGCCGTCACGGTGGGGCCGTACGCCCGCCACCTGGGTCTGCAACGCCAGCGAAAAGTGCTGTTACGATTGGGTATTCCGTCGCGGAACCTGCGTTTCGGCCTCTAATCGCTGCATCTAAGTTCCTCGTCTCAGGTCTTGGCCTGCGGCACCCTATACTTGATCATGACGAGGGGGCCCCCGATTTGTCGGGCGGCCCCGTCCCATCAATGGCAAGACAGTCTTGCACTTCCGACGTTTCGCGTATGGAGCCTCCCCGCTTTCCTCAGTCCTTGCCCATCGCAACGCCACGCCGCACTGCTTGACGGCTATGAGATCGGCATTGCACAACGGCCGGATATCGTGCGGGACCGAAAGATCACCAATACCCGCGCCGAACTCCTAAGCCGCATCGGGAAAGTTCCATGGAGATCCGCGACGTCGTCCTCATTGCGCTGCTCGCCGCCGTCATGGCCGCGCTGGCGGTTTTTCCGCCTCTGACGCTGCCGCTCCTCGCGGTGCCAATAACAGCTCAGTCGCTTGGGCCGATGCTGGCAGGCGGCATCCTTGGAGCCAAGCGCGGCGGGCTCGCACTCGTCTTGTTTCTCTCCCTGGTGGCAATCGGACTACCGCTTTTGCCGGGCGGTCGAGGTGGATTGGGCGTATTCTTCGGGCCGACGGGTGGCTTTCTGATTGGCTATATCGTGGCAGCGTTTGCGGTTGGCTTCCTGACGGAACGCTTCTGGAACCGCCTCAGCTATCCATTGGCTTTCGCGATTTGTTTGGTTGCAGGCGTTGCCCTGCTTTACGCCATTGGGCTCCCCTGGGCTGCCTATGTCGCGAAAATCTCGATCGGCACAGCATTGGCCGGCTCGCTCCCGTTCATTCCGGGCGATATCATTAAATGCGCTGTCGCGGCGGCCGTCATCATGATCGTCAAGCGATCCTACCCCATTATCAGTCCCAAGGTGCCGCGATCGTCTGTGTCGGCGCGCTAATGGTTCTGCACCTCTCATGATTACATTCAGCGATGTCACAGTTGAGAAGAATGGAGCGCTCGTCCTTAAGAACGTGAACCTGCGGATTACGGAGCGACGCGTTGGCGTCATTGGCCGCAATGGCTCCGGCAAAAGTACGTTCGCCCGACTGTTCAATGGAGTCGAAATCCCGTCATCGGGCACGGTCACGGTACACGGATGCGACAAGCGCAAAGAGCTGCGTCGCCTGGTTGGGTTCGTGTTCCAAAATCCGGATAATCAGATCGTCTATCCGATCGTGGCCGAGGATCTGGAATTCGGGCTCAAAAACCTCGACCTGCCGCCTACCGAAAGACAACGCAGGATCGATGACATTTTAAAACGTTTCGATCTTGCGCATCTGACCCAACGCTTGACGCACACGCTGAGTGGCGGCGAGAAACAGATGATCGCGCTGGCCGGCGTTCTCGTCATGCAGCCCCGTGTCATCGTTTTCGACGAGCCGACGACGCTGCTCGATCTGTGGAACAGGCACAAACTTATCGCGATGCTCGACAGTCTCGAACAGGACATCGTCGTGGTTTCGCACGATCTCGACCTTTTGCGGGGCTACGACCGGGTCCTGCATATGGAGGGCGGCGCCATTGTCGATGACGGCAATCCGGAGGTCGTAATTGCCGGCTACGTGGCGCGCTCGAGATGCTGACGGATCTGTACGTTTTCGGTGATAGTCGGCTGCATCGGGCTTCACCGGCGCTCAAGATCGGCGGTCTCGCTGTTCTGTGTACAAGCCTGTTCGTGGTGGAAGGCTGGCCGTCAACGGCTGCTGCCGGCGTGCTCGTACTCCTCGGCTATTGGCTGGCTGGTCTCAGTTTCCGGCACGTCTGGATCTCGATGCGCCCGGCATTTTGGATCCTGGCAGCAATTTTCGCGGTCCAAGTCTATCAGAGCGGCTGGTCGATGGGCGGTTTCGTAGTCGCGCGATTGGCGGTCCTCATCCTGGCCGCCAGCCTCGTCACCTTGACCACCAAAACAAGCGAGTTTATCGACGGGATCGCGAGCGCATTGAAATATGCACCGTCTTGGATTCCGAAAGAACGGATTGCGCTGTCGATAGCATTATGCCTGCGCTTTATCCCGATGATCCGACAGATTTTCGAGGAAGTCCGTCAGGCGCAGCGCGCGCGCGGTCTTGATCGAAGTGTCAAAGCGCTCATCGTCCCGCTGATCGTGCGCGCGCTAAAGAAATCCGATGACATTGCCAACGCAATCTATTCGCGCAGTTTTCGCTGATAAACTTTCGTTCGCGAATGGGGCGTCAATATTATTGTTGCGATATGAGAGGTGAACGGGGAGAGATAAGACTTATGTCAAATCATCACCCCGGAATTTCACGATGCGATTGGTGTGTTGTTTTGACCTGCGTTTAGGGCTAGATGCGCCCCATAAGGACCAGGATCAACACGATGATGAGCACCAATCCAAGTCCGCCGCCGCCGTAATAGCCCGTACCGTAAAACGGCCCGCCGCCGACACCGCTAAAGCCGCCTAGAAGCGCAATAATCAATAGAATTATTAGAATCGTACCTAAAGACATTCGTGTCACTCCTCGGCGCGTAAATATTCGTTTGTCCACCTACTAATGCGTGAGGCTGCAAGCGGTTCCAATTACGGCGAAAAGAATGCGGACCCTGCATCCTTGCTTGCCAATAAAACTATAATCAAGACTGGAGGGCTTCGTTCTTGTCGCGGAGGTGCGGCATCGCTGGATAGCGTGCGCAATGCCGGGTGAAACTAGCCGTCGATTACAATTCCGAACGGATGATCGCTATTGATCGGCTGATGCTTTCGACGGAGCGAGTGCGTGCAGCGAAGCCCGCAAAGCATCTGCAGGAAGAGTGGGCCGTGTTCGAATCGCTGAGCCAGCTTTGGCCGCGGGCGAAGACGCGCAACACTTGGCGGAGCGTGGCCATGTTTCGGTTGGCGCCTCGCCTCTCGCGATTTCGCTTGAGCTCGGCCGAGCCTGCGGACAAGCGCACTACGCGGAAATCTGCCGATTGAGAACCTTCGGCCGATGCAGGAGTGTCGACGGTCAGCGTGCTTAAACGCCTAATCGTCTGGCGCGTCTCTAGAAACTCATAAAAGGTAACGTCGGAAGCGGATGTCGCACCTGCTACCCGCGCCCATGGATGCCGGTAGTTGGCAATGGCGAAGCCAAGAGGGCGATCAGCGGTTTTTGGCGGAGGGGGAGTCCGCCAAATTAGGTTTACTGACATCCGTCTACGTCCATTCACGATACAAATATTCGCGATTTCATTGGGTTTGCGATCCATCTTCGTCCGTCTACGTTGATTGCCGAGTGCCCACAGCTCATATCCAAAGTGTAGGTAGGGGTGTAGGTAAGAGTAGCAAAGAAGGAGATCGAGATGGCCCGGAAAACCAACCGCCTGACAGCCATTGAGGTCAGGAACTTGACCGCAGCGGGCCTGTATGCCGATGGCGGCGGGCTCTACCTGCAGATTGCCCAGGGCGGCTCGAAGAGCTGGATTTTCCGTTATTCGATCGTTGGCCGGAAACGCCATCTCGGCCTCGGTTCCGTCGCCGACGTTAGCCTTGCGCAAGCCCGCGTGGATGCCGCCGACGCCCGTCGCTTGGTGGCCAAAGGGATCGACCCCATCGAAGAGCGCCGAGAGGCGCGCGCGCAGGTCCAGCGTGAAGCCGCACGCGCGCAGACCTTCAAGCAGGTGGCCGAAGATTACTTCGCCAGCAACGCGCCTACCTGGAAGAACGCCAAGCACCGGCAGCAGTGGTGCAATACCCTTGAGACCTATGTCTATCCGGTGATCGGCAACCTCCCGGTCGGCGAGGTTACGACTGATCATATACTCAAGATCCTGAAACCAATCTGGACCAAGAAGCCGGAGACCGCTGGCCGCATCCGTGGACGGA
>JAEZBU010000282.1 GCA_023426855.1 Pseudomonadota bacterium
CCCAGTAGGATTTTTGCCACCCAGCCGGTGACGCTGCGGCGCAGGACGTCTAGCATAGCGCGGATAAGTCCTCGAAATGGCAAGGCACAGGGCACGCTTGTGTGGCGGCTCAGTACCGTTCCGGATCCTGTTTGATGTGATATGAAGCCCACCCCGTCGCCGAATGCAAGGCGGGATCACACGTGCATAGCGACGCGGAGAACGCGGGTGACGCGTGCCGTGCGCTGTGAAGACCACCGCTTTGAGGAGCATCAATGACCGATCGTCCGACGAATAGCCCCATCAGGCAGCTTGTGGCCGGTAACTGGAAGATGAACGGACTGGCCAGCCAACTCGCCGAGGCCAAGGCGGTTCAGGACGCGCTTACGGGCGGCAAGGTATCGGACAAGGTCGATGTCCTGATCTGTCCCCCCGCGACGCTGGTGTCGCGGCTGGCGGAGGCCGCCAAGGGCAGCCGGCTTGGCGTGGGCGGCCAGGATTGCCACTGGCAGGCAACCGGCGCGCACACGGGAGATGTTTCCGCTGAGATGTTGCGCGACGCCGGTGCTTCCGCGGTGATCGTCGGCCATTCCGAACGGCGCGCCGACCATGGCGAAACCGACAGCGTGGTCAAAGCCAAGGCCAACGCCGCGCATCGTGCGGGTCTCGCGGCCATCGTCTGCGTCGGCGAGACGGCAGGCCAGCGTCAGTCGGGCCTGACCCTTGCCGTCGTTGCGCGCCAACTCGGCGGCTCGATGCCGGATTCGGCAACCGCCGCCGACACGATCGTCGCCTACGAACCGGTCTGGGCGATCGGCACCGGCCTGACGCCGACCACCGCCGAAGTTGCGGATGTGCACGCGTTCATCCGGGAGTGGCTTGTTAACCACTGCGGCAACGAGGGCGCCAACATGCGCATTCTCTACGGGGGCTCGGTGAAACCCAGCAATGCGGACGAGCTTATGGCGGTAGCGAACGTCGATGGCGCGCTGGTCGGCGGCGCCAGCCTGAAATCCGGCGATTTGTTGGGGATCATTGCTGGCTGTCGTCGCTGAACTGAGACGTTGAACGGATCGTCACGACTGGAGGGCCAAACAAGCTATGCTGCGCCGATTCAAGATTCTGGCTGGGCTCGCCTTGGTGGTGAGTGGTTTGCTCTTGTTGCCGCCGAAATCTATCGTGGCGGCCCCGCTTTCGGACGCGGAGTGCGGGCAGCTGAAGGATGAGCAACTCAAGCTCGGCGCGCTGGGAATCAGGGCTGCGATGTTGCGTGGGCCCGATTGGGCCAAGAGCAATGCTGATCCGGACATGCTGAAGAACATCGCCCGGCTCATCGAGGTGGAGGAAGGAATATCGTTCCGCTGCCCACTCCCGAAGCCGGTAGCATCTACGAAGGAAGACGATGCAGACGGCGCGGCGGCGCCAGCGGCAAAGAAGGCTGCACCGAAGACGGCGCCCAAAGCCGCCGCCAAGAGCGATTCGGCTACCGAACCGGCCAAGGCCAAGCCGAAAGCATCACCCAAGACCACGCCGCCGAAGGCCACTCACCCCAAGCCCAAGGTGAATGACGCCTACGTGCCGCCGCCCAAGGCACCGGCCGGGAACGCGGCCCAGCCTGCGACTTCGAAACAGTAGTAGCGCCTGCTTTCCACGCCGGGATGACGCAGGGCTGGCGATCCGGGGTTGCATGGTGTAGAAGCCCCGCATTCCGAATTCGCCGATGACACTGGAAGAAGACTAAGCGATGGTCACCGTCATTCTGCTGATCCACCTCATGATTGCCACGGCATTGGTCGCCGTCGTGCTGCTGCAGCGCTCCGAAGGCGGCGCGCTGGGCATCGGCGGCGGTGGCGGCGGCGCGGGTGGGTTTCTGACGGGCCGTGGCACCGCGAACTTCCTGACCCGAGTGACAGCTGGACTGGCTGCCGCGTTCTTCCTGACAAGTACCGTTCTCTCGATCCTGGCCCACCGCGGCTCGGCGCCGTCGTCCGTATTCGACACGCCGGCTGGCCAGACCAGTGGCGCCCCGGCACAACCAGGTGGCGAGCAACCCACCAGCAACCGCGGCGGCATCCTGGATCGCCTGCAGCCGGGTGGTCAGCCGAGCGTCCCACAGACCCGTTAAACCTAGTCGCAACTGCGGCGCGCGCCCTGCAACCAGAGGTTTTGTTTGCAGGGTGTGACTTTGCGCGCCGTGGATGAGACCGAATAGTCGCTTCGAATCGCAACAACAGTGTGTATTCTGCAGGCCCATGCAGCGGTATATCTTCATAACCGGCGGCGTGGTCTCCTCCTTAGGCAAGGGCCTCGCATCGGCAGCGCTCGGCGCGCTTCTTCAGGCCCGCGGATATTCCGTTCGCCTGCGCAAGCTCGACCCGTACCTCAACATCGATCCGGGCACGATGAGCCCGTATCAGCATGGCGAGGTGTTCGTGACCGATGATGGCGCGGAGACAGACCTCGACCTAGGCCACTACGAACGCTTTACCGGTGTGCCGGCGAAGCGCACCGACAACATCACCACGGGGAGGATCTACCAGGAGATCCTCGCCAAGGAACGGCGCGGCGACTATCTCGGCGCGACCGTGCAGGTGATCCCCCACGTGACCGACGCCATCAAGCAGTTCGTGACATCGGGGAACGAGGGAATCGATTTCGTGCTGGTCGAGATCGGCGGCACGGTCGGCGACATCGAAGGCCTGCCGTTCTTCGAAGCCATCCGCCAGCTCGGCAACGAACTGCCGCGCGGATCCTCGATCTTCATTCACTTGACGCTGCTGCCCTACATCCCGAGCGCTGGCGAGTTGAAGACCAAGCCGACCCAGCACTCGGTGAAGGAGCTACGCTCCATCGGCATCCAGCCGGATATCCTGCTC
Organism: Pseudomonadota bacterium; assembly: GCA_023426855.1. Lineage (GTDB taxonomy): Bacteria > Pseudomonadota > Alphaproteobacteria > Rhizobiales > Hyphomicrobiaceae > ZC4RG25. The sequence goes on from JAEZBU010000282.1 coordinate 2,856, forward strand.
TGCCGCACGGATCGTGAAATCCCGGCATCGGAGCGTCGCAAAATCGCGCTGTTCTGTAACGTGCGCGAAGAAGCGGTGATCGAAGCCCGCGACGTCTCGTCGATCTACGACGTGCCGCTCGCTTATCATCGCCGCGGTCTGGATACCGAGGTTCTGGCTGCATTCCAGATGCAGGATGCGCCGTCGCCGGACCTGACGCGCTGGGAGACCATCAGCCAGGCCATCGCCAATCCGGAAGGCAGCGTCACCATAGCGGTCGTCGGCAAGTACACCGAGCTGAAGGACGCTTATAAGTCGCTGATCGAAGCGCTGATCCACGGCGGTATCGCCAACCGGGTCAAGGTCAACATCGACTGGATCGAAAGCGAGACCTTCGAGCGAGAGGACGCAGCCCCATTCCTTGAGCACGTGCACGGCATTCTGGTGCCGGGAGGGTTCGGCGAGCGCGGTTCCGAAGGCAAGATCCAGGCGGCGCGCTTTGCCCGCGAACGCAAGGTGCCGTACTTCGGCATCTGCTTCGGCATGCAGATGGCGTGCATCGAAGCGGCACGCAATCTGGCGCACATCGAGAACGCCAGTTCCACCGAGTTCGGCGAGACCACCGAGCCGGTCGTCGGCATGATGACCGAGTGGATGCGCGGCGAGCAGCTCGAACAGCGCAAAACGGGTGGTGATCTCGGCGGCACGATGCGCCTTGGCGCCTTCGACGCGAGCCTTGGCGGCAACACCAAGATCGCGGCGATCTATGGCGGCACTCGCATTTCCGAACGCCATCGCCACCGCTACGAGGTGAACACCAGGTATCGCGAGCAGCTTGAGGAATCGGGCTTGCTGTTCTCCGGCATGTCGCCCGATGGCCTGCTACCGGAAACAGTCGAATACCCGGATCATCCGTGGTTTATCGGCGTGCAGTTCCATCCCGAACTGAAGTCGCGTCCGTTCGAGCCGCACCCGCGTTTCGCCAGCTGCATCGCAGCGGCCATGGAGCAATCGCGACTGGTGTAACCGGTCTCGCCGGCCGAATCGGCCGGTGTGTCGCGTCAGTCACACCCTCGTGGCAAGATGGCGTCGTTTCCTTCAAGTCGGCTTGCTCGCCCAGCGCTTCTCACGTTTACTCTGCCCATCTGTGGAAAGCCTGTGGATAACTCCATGGTCCAAGCCTATCGAGGCCAGTAGGCACCGCAGGTCCGAGCCGTGCAGCGGGAGCCTACGCCGGATGTGCTTGGGAAGGTGGCGAGCCAGGGTGGAGATCGATCGTCGGGGGGCGAAAGATCTCTGAAATTTGCCGGTTCCAGGGGATTGTTGGAAGCGGCACCTGGCTGGGGAGCAAAATTTTACGGGCTAGCCGGACCGGCACACGGGGGTGATAGCCGGTCTACGTCGGGGGGAGAGGCCGAGCAGCGTCAGGCCCGACCAAAGGCCTTACGCAGCTCGGCCTTGGCGTCTTCAAGGACGCGGCGCTGGCGGTCAGGCAATGCGCGCCCAGCGCGGTTGACATAGAAATTCAGCATCGACATCGCGGACTGATAGGGCGTGCCTTTGCGCTGCCTGCTGGCTTCCGCCGAGCGTTTTAGGGATCGGGCAATCGCCTTCGGATCACTGGATTTGAACACCTCAGGTTCGAGATCGAGCGCGTGACTGGTTTCGGTCACGCGCTGCGACCAGCGCTTCGGTGCCGCTGCGCTGGCTGGTGATTTCCGCCCCACTGGTGGCTTGCTCTCCCCTCGATATGCGCGCGTCGGGGACATGGTGCACTCCTCCAGTGCTGTCACCGGAGCAACCGGATTGGCCGGAGGTCGTTCCGCTCAGCGGGGTCTGCCTGCCTTCACCCGTGACAACGTTGCGCGGAACGCGGAACTGCTGCAGGCCGCCCACCTGTTGACGCCACGCCGTGTATCGGGCCTTGTTGCCTCTCAGGCAAAATCGACTGCTGCATGGCTTGAAAGGGACGGCGCAATGGCTCGCGGACTGGATCATATCGTTATCGTTGCGCATTCCCTCGACGCGCTGTCAGACGTCTATAAGCGGCTCGGCTTCACGGTTGGTGCGCGCAATACCCATCCATGGGGCACGCAGAATCATATCGTGCAGTTTCCCGGCTGCTTCCTTGAACTCGTCAGCACGGCCGCGGACTTCGTGCCGCCCGCACCGACCGCGCCCGAAGCGGGCTTCGCACTCGGTGTTGCCAACTATCTCAAGCGGCGCGAGGGACCGGCGATGCTGGTGCTCGAAAGCCAGGATGCCAAGGCTGACCATGCCGCGTTCAAAGCTAAGGGCATCGGTACCGGCGAGATCTTCTGGTTCGGCCGCAAGGGCAAGCGGCCCGATGGCAGCGTTGTGGAACTGGCCTTCTCAGTAGCGTTTACGCAGTCGCCGCAGATCAAGGGACAGGGGTTCTTCGTCTGCGAGCAGCATCATCCTGAAAACTTCTGGAACCCCGCTTTTCAGACCCACGACAACGGTATCACCGGTATCGAAGCTGTCGTCATCCAGGCAGCAAAACCGGACGACTGCATGGAATTCCTTCAGGCACTAAGCGGCACGACCTCGAGCCATCCGATCACCGCCGGACGGGCCATCGATCTCGGTCGCGGGCGTCTCGAGGTGGTCACAGAAGCCGGCGTGCGCGCACTGGCCGGCAATGCTGCGCCAGACGACTTGGGCAGCGAACCGTCCTTTGCCGCGATCCGGTTTGCCAGCCGCGATCTCGACGTTACCCGCAAGGCGCTGGACAACAGCGGTATTTCGTTCACAGAGCTCAACGGTCGGCTCGTCGTCGCTCCACAGGCAACGCTTGGCACCGCAGTTGTCTTTGAACAGCCCAACTGACGCGACAGTGTCCTTTCCAGCTTAACCAGGTGAAGAGGTAGACTGCGCCATGTCAGAAACCGATTCCCTTCGTCCCGATCCCGCCGTCACCGTCGGCACGGTCACGTTCGCCAACGATCGCCCGATCTCGGTGTTCGCCGGTCCGTGCCAGATGGAAAGCCGGGCGCACGCGCTTGAAATGGCGACGGCGCTGAAGGAGATCTGCGGACGGCTGGGGCTCGGGCTGGTCTACAAGACGTCGTTCGACAAAGCCAACCGCACCAGTCTCGGCGGCAAGCGCGGTGTCGGCCTGTCGGCGGCGCTCGACGTATTTGCCGAGATTCGCGATAGCCTCGGCCTGCCGTGCGTCACTGACGTGCATGACGCCAGCCAGTGCGCGCCAGTCGCGGAAGTCGTCGACGTGCTGCAGATCCCGGCCTTCCTCTGCCGCCAGACCGATCTGCTGATTGCCGCGGCCAAGACCGGCCGCGCGGTGAAAATCAAGAAGGGGCAATTCCTTGCGCCCTGGGACATGAAGAACGTCGTCGCCAAGGTGACCGGCAGCGGCAATAGCCGCGTGCTGCTGACCGAGCGCGGCGCCAGCTTCGGTTACAACACACTGGTCGTGGACATGCGCGGGCTGCCGATCATGGCCGAGACCGGCGCCCCGGTGATCTTCGATGCCACCCACTCGGTGCAGCAGCCGGGCGGGCAGGGCACGTCTTCGGGTGGAGATAGGCGCTTCGTACCGCCGCTGGCCCGCGCGGCCGTCGCGGTAGGCGTGGCGGGGTTGTTCATCGAAACCCATCAGGACCCGGACAAGGCGCCATCTGACGGCCCGAACATGGTGCCGCTCAACCGCTTCGAGGCGCTGATGGCGGAACTGATGGCAATCGATCGCGTTGCCAAGGATTATGCCCGTTCTGCCTGACTGTGGTTCGGACAGAGCGATGAAATTGGAACACAGATCGGCGCTGGTCGGATGATCGCCTGTTAACCGAGAGGGCAGGGCTTGACGCGCGCTCCTGATACCCCAATAGCTCGCTTATGCTCGGGGGAATCGGATTCATGAAGCGGATCATTTGCGTCGGCCACGCTGCGCTCGACCGCATTTACCGGATCGAGTCGTTTCCCGCCTCGCCGTCGAAAGTGCGCGCCCTAGAGCATGTCGAAAGCGGCGGCGGTATGTCGGCGAATGCTGCTGCAACTATTGCCCGCCTGGGTGGCCGCTCCGAGCTTTGGAGTCGCGTTGGCGATGACGATGTCGGCACCAGGATCCGCGCCGGGCTGAAGGCGGCCGGCGTCGACGTCCGGTCGGTTCAATCCTTTGAAGATGGCCGGTCCTCGACTTCAGCGATCATCGTCGACGACCAGGGCGAGCGTATGATTATCGGCGCCCGCGATATCAACATGCCGTCAGGCACGAGCTGGCTGCCGCTGGAACGCATAGCTGGCGCGGGTGCCGTCATGGCCGACGTGCGCTGGCTGGAAGGCCTGCGCGTGGCGTTTTCCCGCGCGCGCAGCGAAGGCATCCCGACCATCCTCGACGCCGATCTCGGGGCCCGCGAAGCGCTGAGCGAAGTTCTGGCACTGACCGACTACGCCATCTTTTCCGCCGCGGCACTCAAGGATTTCGCCCCGGATGCCAATACCGGCGCCCGGCTGAAACGCGTTCTGGATCTTGGGCCAAAGCACGCTGGCGTAACACTGGGCGCGCAAGGCTACCGCTGGCGGGACGCCGACGGGGCCGGCGAACAGCCGGGCTTCAAGGTCGATGTGGTCGATACCACCGGAGCGGGCGATGCCTTCCACGGCGCTTTCACGCTGGCGCTGGTCGATGGCCGCTCGATTGCCGAATGCGCCCGCTATGCCTGTGCGGCGGCGGCGCTGAAATGCACCCGGCTCGGCTCGCGGGCCGGATTGCCGACGCGGGCCGAACTCGACGCCTTCCTCGCCGTCAACGCCTGACGAACCCTTGGTGCGCCGATATTGGGCAGGTGAAACCGCCTCAGCGACCGTTCTCGGCATAGACGGGATGGCCTGCCACCGTTAAATGATCGCGCTGCAACCCATTTGCCGGCCGTTACAACGACGCGTGGCCGAGAACAAGAGGACACCGGAATGCCAGATTCGCACCCGACAGGACCTGGAAGTGCCGAGGCGCGGCATGCCGATATGGCGAATGCCATTCGCGCGCTCTCCATGGATGCGGTCGAGGCTGCAAAATCGGGCCATCCCGGCATGCCGATGGGCATGGCGGATGTCGCAACCGTCCTGTTCTCGCAATTCCTCCAGTTCGATGCCGCCGATCCGGCTTGGCCGAACCGCGACCGCTTCGTGCTGTCTGCCGGCCACGGCTCCATGCTGCTGTATTCGCTGCTGTATCTGAACGGCTATCCCGGCATGGATATCGCGCAGATCAAGAACTTCCGCCAGATCGGTGCCAAGACGGCCGGCCATCCCGAATTCGGCCACGCCGCCGGCATCGAGACCACCACAGGCCCGCTCGGCCAGGGCATCGCGACGGCTGTCGGCATGGCACTGGGCGAGCGCATCTGGAACGCGCGCGTCGGCTCGGAGCTGATCGACCACCACACCTATGTCATCGCCGGCGACGGCTGCCTCATGGAAGGCATCAGCCAGGAAGCGATCACGCTGGCCGGACATCTGGGTCTCGGCAAGCTGATCGTGCTGTTCGACGACAACGGCATCTCCATCGACGGGCCGACGTCTCTCTCGACGTCGGAAGACCAGATCAAGCGTTTCGAGGCGGCTGGCTGGAACGCCATAGCCATCGACGGGCATGATCCAAAGGCCATCGCGGCGGCGCTGGAAAAGGCACGCGCCGACGACAGCAAGCCGTGGCTGATCGCCTGCAAGACCGTCATCGGTTATGGCGCGCCAACCAAGCAGGGCAAGTCGTCCACGCATGGCTCGCCGCTCGGCGCCGACGAAATCACCGGCACGCGCGAGAAGCTCGGCTGGCCGCATGCGCCGTTCGAGATCCCCGAAGCCGTATTGTCGGCATGGCGCGCGGCCGGATCGCGCGGCAGCAAAACGCGCAAGGACTGGGCCGCTGGTTGGGACAAGCTCGACAAGTCAGTGCGCGATGCTTACGCCGATCCAGCCGGCAGCAGCAACTTCCGGGCCGTAATTTCTGACCTTAAGCGCAGCGCCGCCGCTGAGACTTCCAAGAAGGCAACCCGCCAGTGGTCGGAAATCACGCTGAACCAACTGGTTCCGGCGGTGCCGGGCATGATCGGTGGATCTGCCGATCTCACCGGTTCCAACAACACCAAGGCCAAGTCGCAGGGCATCATCAAGGCCGGTGACTTCACGGGCAGCTACATCCACTACGGCATCCGCGAGCACGGCATGGCGGCTGCCATGAACGGTCTGGCGCTGTACGGTGGACTGATCCCCTACGGCGGCACCTTCCTGGTGTTCAGCGACTATTGCCGTCCGGCAATCCGCCTGTCGGCGCTGATGAAGCAGCGCGTCGTCTACGTCATGACGCATGACTCCATCGGTCTCGGCGAAGACGGCCCGACCCATCAGCCGGTCGAGCATCTGGCCAGCCTGCGCACCATGCCCAACCTGTACGTCATGCGTCCGGCAGACGGCGTCGAGACTGCCGAATGCTGGGAAATCGCGGTACAGCCGGGCGACACGCCGAGCATCCTGGCGCTGACCCGTCAGGGCGTGCCGAACCTGCGCACCACGCACACGGATGAGAACCTGTCGGCCAAGGGCGCGTATGTGATCCGCGAGGCAAATGGCAAGCGCGACGTGACACTGCTGGCGACCGGATCGGAAGTCGGCCTCGCGGTCGAAGCCGCCGAAGCCTTGGCCAAGGATGGCATTTCCGCCGCCGTGGTCTCCATGCCGTGCTTCGAACTGTTCCGTGCCCAGCCGGAAAGCTACCGCAAGGAGGTGCTCGGCACCGCGCCGCGCATCGGCATAGAGGCGGCCGTTGCCCAAGGCTGGCATGAATGGATCGGAGAAGGCGGCGCATTCGTTGGTCTGTCGGACTTCGGTGCGTCCGGGCCGGCCCCGGCCGTCTACAAGCACTTCGGCGTGACGGCCGAAGCCGTGGCGGACACCGCGCGCAAGCTCGCCAAGAAGGCCTGAGGCAGATCATTCAAGACGTGGAGTTGCACCCATGGACCTCGACAAGCTGAAGACGACCGCCGACTTGGATGTCCAGGGCAAGCGGGTGCTGCTGCGCGCTGATCTCAACGTTCCCATGCAGGATGGCGCCGTCAGCGACGCCACCCGGCTGGAACGGCTGGTGCCCGGTGTGGCGGCGCTGGCCAAGCGCGGCGCGCGTGTCGTTCTCATCTCGCATTTCGGACGGCCAAAGAACGGTCCGACGCCGGAATTCTCGCTGAAGCCCGTCGCCGATAAGCTCGCCGCACTGCTCGGCCAGCCGGTGACGTTCGTTAGTGATTGCATCGGCGCGGAAGCAAAAGACGCCGTCGATGCGC
>JAEZBU010000311.1 GCA_023426855.1 Pseudomonadota bacterium
GTCGGCTTGAAACCAACGACACCGCACAAGGCCGCTGGCAGACGAATGGAACCACCGCCATCCGTGCCGATGCTCAACGGCCCCATGCCGGCCGCGACGGCGGCGGCGCTGCCACTTGATGATCCGCCCGGCGTGCGCGTCAAATCCCAGGGATTGCGCGTTTCTCCCGTCAGGGGACTATCGCTGACGGTCTTGTTACAGAATTCCGGCGTCGTGGTCTTGCCGATGATCACCGCATCCGCTGCCTTGAGGCGCGAAACCAGCAGCGCATCTTCATCAGGAACGAACGTTTCCAGCAGCCGCGATCCTGCCGTCGTGCGGATGTCCTTTGTGAGAATGATGTCTTTGAGGGAGACCGGAACACCAGCGAGAGGCCCCAGCGCCTTGCCGCTGGCACGTTTCGCATCCACCCCGCGCGCCGCATTTAGCGCTTCTTCGGCGCAAACCGTAACGAAGGCGTTCAGCTTCTTGTCGATGGTCGCGATGCGCTCAAGTATCGCCGCGGTGACGTTTTCGGCAGAAACTGCGCCGTTCTGCACCGCTTCAGCGATTGCTCCGGCATCTGCCCAGCAGATCTCCTCACCTTGCATCGTCGCGCCTTTCACGTTTCCTCCGCGCGTCACGCGCCGAGTATCAGCGCTGTTGGTGGCGACTGATAGCCCGACTTTTCACAGTTCGCGATGGATAGATGGTCGCGTTGTGGAGCGAAACGCAGACTTTTGGCGCGATTATGCCCCGCCGGGAGGAACGACGGGGCATTGCTCATGATCAAACTGATTTCAACTCAGGCCGCGCCGCAACGCTTCAGGTCAGCAGGCGCACGCCGCCAGATCATCGTTTCACTGAGGAATTTCGATCCGGCGTAACCCATCACTTTCAAGCGGCCACCACCAAGCGGCGTGATTTCCACGTTGTACCGGCTGCCGCGATCGGGATCCAAGATCCAGCCGCGATCCCAGGTTCCAGGCCCGGTCTGCTTCGCATTGCCGATGATCTGGACACCGCATGCTTTGTTATTGGAGGCATCCTTGAGCCACACGACCCGCCCGCACAGACCGCCACCGCAGTTCGTAATTTCTACGGCACCGCGACCGGTGTGGTCGTAGTAAACGCCGGAGGGGGAAGCCAGCGCCGAACCCGCGCCGAACGAAGCGGCTGCCAGAACGGCCAACTGCACGATTTTCGCGGTGATCGACATGGGGCTCTCCTTCACACGGGATTGGATCAGTGGGCGTCTCACTCCAAACTTGTGTGATGAGAGAATGCCAGCATTGGGCATAGCGCGCTGTTTCCTGAGGAACAGCCCCAAACAAATCGTCAGCCGACTGGGAAAGCCCGGCTCAAGCTGCCTTGTAGGCCATCTCTACCCGGTCCGGGATCTCGATCCGGAACGCCGAGCCCTTGGGTACATCGAGCAGAACCAGGGTACCGCCATGCGAGCGCACCAGCTCCGCAACGATCGCCAGCCCCAGGCCGGAGCCGCCTTTGCGCGCCGACGTGCCGAACGCCTGGAACAGCCGCGCCCGCAGTGCTTCCGGAACGCCCGGACCAGTGTCGCGCACCTCGATGATCGAGAGACCATTATCGCGGTGTGCCTCGACGGACACCTCGCCGATCACACCCGGCCCCATGCCCTCGATTGCCTGCACGGCATTGCGACACAAATTGTTAAGGATACGGAACATGTGCTCGCGATCGGCATCGATCCTCAACCCTGGATCGACATTGACCTTCCAGCCGATATCTTCGCGGGGCAACCCCAGCCCCTCGCCGACTTCTTCGACCAGTCCGCGCAGCGCGAACAGCTCGCGACGCGGTGCTGCTTCTTCGGCCCGGCCAAACCGCAGCGTATCGTTACAGAAGGTGATGGCACGATCGAGCGATGCCAGCAGTTTCGGCGTCAACCGCTGCACCGTCGGATCGGGCAGTGTCGCCAGACGGTCAGAGATAAGCTGCGCGCTCGCCAGCATGTTGCGCAAATCGTGATTGATCTTGCTGACGGCCAGACCAAGCTCCGCCAGCCGGCTTTTCTGATGCAGGGTCTGAGCGAGCTGCCGTTGCATGCGCGCCAGTTCCCGCTCCGCGATCCCGATCTCATCCCGACGATCGGACGGCGAAATGATCCGGCTCGAATCCTCGGGGTTCTCACTGAACGCCAGCATATTGTGGGTCAGGCGCATCATCGGACGCACCAGCAGTGCGCTAAGGGCGAAATACACCAGCGCCGCGGCGATCACGGATATGACGATCGACAGCCATAGGATGTTCAGACCGTAACGCACCATGGCAGCCTTCAGCGTCGCTTCCGGCAGCACGATCTCGACGAAATCCGACATCGGTTGCGGCGTGCCGGAATTCGGGTGGCCGTAGACCAGAATGGTGCGGCCCTTCGGTGCCACGAACACCGCCAAGGCATCCGCAATCAGATTGTACCGCAGCCGGACCTCATCGAGCAGGGTCGTTTTCGGCGGGAAGCGCAGATCATAGGAAGAATCGACGGTGAACGGCTCTTCAGCCGGAAGCACCAGCAGACGCTTCTTGCCGGTCTTGATGGCCACCGACTTGAGCTGCGCAGTGCTGAGCAATTCAATCCGTACGCCGTCCGGAATGACGCCACCGGGAGCCGCTTCCGCCGCAAGCGAGGCCAATCGCGCGGCCGTCAGCCGATCGGTCAGCCAATTGACGCGGAAATTGGCGATCGACGGGACGAAGATCAGAACTTCGGCGAGCATCACAAACAGAAGCGTCAGCCACAGCAGCTTCCACGGCAACCCAACCCGCAAGCCCCGCTGGGCAACGGGACGCGACTTTTCTTGCTCTCCGCCGGGTAGCGGAGCAGCCGTATTGTCGTTCAGAGGAGCCGAATCCTGCGGCACAAAATCCTCAAGCTGGCGAGACGCGATTCAACCAAGCTTAGCCAGCAATGAAACCACCTTGCGCACCATGGGGTTGCTGGCCGCTGCCGCATAATAGCGGATTGCGGCCCGCTTGTTGATCTCCGAAAGTGTCGGATAGGGCGACACCCAGCCGGTCATGGCCTTGATCTTCATGCCTTGGGAAACCGCCAGAGACCACATTTGAATAAGCTCGCCAGCCTGCTCGCCGACGATGCTGGCACCGAGAATACGCCCTTTGCTGCTGGTCACGACCTTGACCAGGCCGTGTGTCGCGCGTTCAGTCTGGGCGCGGTCATTTTCGTGATATGGCCAGCGAACAACGCATATATTGCTGTTCTTCTTGCGCGCCTCTTCCTCCGACAAGCCGACGTGGGCCACTTCCGGATCCGTGAACGTGACGCGAGGGATTACCGAGTTGTCGACGGTAGAAGGCAACCTGAACAAGGCCCGGCGGATGACGATCCCGGCATGATAATTGGCCAAGTGCGTCAATTGAGCGCCGCCGATGCAATCGCCGATCGCAAACACGCGCCAGTTTGACGTCACCAATCCCGGGTTCACGCGAATACCGGTCTCGTCATGCTTGATGCGCGCGGCATCCAGGCCAAGGCCATCGATGCTCGGACGCCGGCCAACTGCCACCAGGATGTGCATGCCCTCGACGACACCCGCATGACCATTCGCGCGCGTGATGACGCGCACATGTCCAGCTTCGCCTTCGACACGTTCGACGGTCGTGTTTTCACGGATATCAACGCCTTCCTCTCGCAACGCGTTGAGTGCGAACGCTGAAATCTCGGGGTCTTCCTTGCGCAATGCTGTCTGCGCTTCCAGAACCGTGACTTTGGCGCCGAGGCGCAGATAGGCCTGGGCCAGTTCAAGTCCGATCGGGCCGCCGCCGATGACGATCAAATGTCCAATCGGCTCGGCGTTGCTGAAAATCGTTTCGTTGGTGAAACAGCCAACGTTATCAAGTCCGGGAATCTCAGGAACAACCGGCGATGATCCGGTCGCGATAACAAAGCGGCGTGCGCGAATGCGATGTTCGCCCGCCTGCACGGTTTTCTTGTCGATGAAGCGGGCCGGGGCCAGAAGCACCCGAACGCCCAGTCCGGTGAATCGCTCAACCGAGTCCACCGGCGCGATGTTCGCGATCACACCCTGCACATGATCGCGCACGCCCTTCCAATCCACTTCAGGCGACACTGCACCGATGCCAAACGCCTTGCTGGTGCGCATGATGTGGGCGCGCTTTGCCGCCGCGATCAAAGCTTTCGAGGGGACACACCCATAGTTGAGGCAGTCGCCGCCCATCTTGTGCTTTTCGATGAGCACCACGCTGCGCCCGAACGCAGCGACCGCGGCCGCAACCGACAGGCCGCCTGAGCCGGCGCCGATGACGCAGATGTCGGCCTCGATCAGATCGCTCTTGCTGGCGGAAGGGCGTGTCGCCCCGTCGCCGTCGGCCGGATTATGCCGCTGCATGGCGCTTGTTCCATCTCTTGATGATCACAGGAATGAGCGCGAGCACACCAAGAAGAACGAACGCGGCCACAACCTCCTTGGTCAACAGGACGCTCTTATCGATTTTGTAAGGACACGTCACATTCGGCAGCGCCTTGGCCAGACATTCAGCGTAGGCGCGATTCTGCGCTTTGATAACACTGGCTAGCCCCGAACCTGTAACGGTGAACGCGACCGTCCCCGGAATAATGCCCAGAAACGTCCCGAGCACGTAGGTCCTCAGCGGCACCCCCAGCAGGGCCGGCGCCAGATTGACGACCACGAACGGAAATGCCGGCACCAGCCGCAGGAACAGCAGATAGCTCAAGGCGTTCTCGCGAAACCCTTCGCGCAGCTTGCCAAGCCACGGACCTGCCTTGGCCGCGAGCGGTTCGCCGACCGACGTCCTGGCGACCAGGAAGACAATGGTGGCGCCCACGGTTGCTGCGACCACAGTCAGCGGCGTGGCGAGTTTCCAGCCGAAGAACAGGCCACCGGCCAGGGTCATGACAAGGCCGCCTGGAAGCGACAGCGCCACAACCGCGACGTAGACCACAAAGTAAATGAGTATGGCGAGGCCGAGATGCTCGATGATGAGCATCTTCAACGCTTCGTAGTTCAACCCGATGGTCTTGAGCGACAGGATCTTGTGTCCGCCGAAGACGAACACCAATGCCATGCAGGCGAGCAGAATGGCCAAGGGGAGCCAGGAGGCTCGGGCCGACTTAAGTTTGGGTCCGTTGTCGGTGGTCATGGCACCAGTTGAGAAAATCTGCACGCACGGAGCGGACGAAGGCCAAGGGCGCGGCGGTACGGGCGTGCTCAATCCACCATTGCAAGCGTCGCCGGCGCGTTCACCTGTCGCAGGTTGCGCCCCTTCGGAGAAAAAGAAAACCGGGCTTCAAGAACAAGTGAACCGTTCCTCAACCAGTTGTAGCGTCGACAAACTGCTTCCGTAGTCGGCTGCAATCTCGGCGCGGACGCAATTGACTTGGCGGTGGCCTGACCCTATAAGCACGCGGTCCAATTCGTGAACGCGAGGGTGGGCGGTCGTGTGCATTCCACACGACCTGCATGGGATCAGCCGTTCCGGCGTCTCTGTTCCGTAACCTCGTGATCCGTCTACGCTACGGAGAGTTAACGTGAAACGCACTTATCAGCCGAGCCGGCTCGTCCGCAAGCGGCGCCATGGCTTCCGCAAGCGCATGCTGACCACTGGCGGCGCCAGGGTTCTCGCTCGCCGGCGCGCCAAGGGCCGCAAGCGGCTGTCAGCCTGACGCGAGGTGCTGCCCACGGCGGCACATAGCTCGGGTCCCATTTCCCGCAACATATCCCAGATGGGAGTAGCGTGGCATGGGCCTGACAACACTGAAACGTCGCGCGGATTTTCTCCGGGTCAGAGGTGGCCTCAGGTGGAGCATGCCCGCACTTGTCGTGGAAGCCAAACCGCGCGGTGCGGACTCGTGCCAGCACGGTCAGGCGCCCGCGAGCTCGCGCTTCGGTTTCACCGTTACCAAAAAGATCGGCAAAGCCGTTGTGCGCAATCGCGTGCGCCGCAGGCTGAAATCAGCAGTTCGCGAAATTTCCGAACTGGCACGGCCGGACTTCGACTATGTCGTGATTGCGCGCACCGCCGCGATCGATCGGCCCTTCGCGGATCTGAAATCCGATCTCATTCTGGCATTAACCCGCATACATCGCACAGGCGCTCGTTCATCGCGCGCACCGGCGTAAATGCACGGGGCGCGACCCGCTGCCACGTTCTAAATGCCAGACAAAACGGCGCGTACGCTGTAGGACAGCCATAATCTTTCAATCCAGCCGATGGACCGGCTCTAGCCGAGGCAGCGATGCAAAGCCAACAGCCCGATAATCAAAAAAACCTGCTGATTGCGATCATCGCGTCGATTGCGGTGCTGCTTGGCTGGCAGATGTTCTACGCGACGCCCAAGATGCAGGAAGAGCAGGCGCGTCGGCAGCAGACGACGCAGCAGCAGGGCGGCCTGCCCGCAGCGCCAGCCGCACCCGAGGGCACCACGCCCGCAGCTCCGGGTACTGCCGCACCGGGCGTTGCCGCGCCCGGCGCCCCCGCCGCAACGCGTGAAGCGGCATTGGCAGCATCACCACGCGTGAGCATCGACACCCCGTCAGTCCGCGGCTCGATCGCGCTCAAGGGCGGTCGCATCGACGATCTGGTTCTGAAGAACTATCGCGAGACCGTCGATCCCAAGAGCCCGAACGTCATTCTCCTGTCGCCCGCCGAGGGCGCCAATGCCTACTTCGCCGAATACGGATGGGTTGCAGCGGCCGGCTCCACGGTAAAGCTCCCCGACCGCGAGACGCTGTGGCAGGCCGAAGGCAACACGACGCTGACGCCACAGACGCCGGTGACGCTGGTGTGGGACAACGGCAGTGGCCTGACCTTCCGCCGCACGATCTCGATCGACGACATCTATATGTTCAAGGTCACGCAGTCGGTCGAGAACAAGACCGCCGGCGATGTCACGCTGTTCCCCTATGCCCGCATCAGGCGCGAGGGCACGCCGCTCGTACAGGGCTTCTTTATCCTTCACGAGGGTCTGATCGGCGTTCTCGGCGAGAACGGCCTCAATGAAATCACGTATGCTACGGCCATCAAGCCCGACGGCGGCACGACTGTCGACAAGGCCGTCGGCGGCTGGCTCGGCATCACCGACAAGTACTGGGCCGCAACGCTGATCCCGGATCAGAAGGCCGAGTTTCGCGCGTCCATGGATGGCCAGGCGGCCAATGCCACACAGGGCGACGCCTACCAGACCGATTACATGCTGACGGCAACCGTCGTGCCTGCCGGCGCGAACGCCTCCGTCGAGGGCCACCTGTTCGCCGGCGCCCGCCAAGTCCAGGCGGTGCAGCACTATAACGATACGCTCAATATCAAGCAGTTCGATCTGTTGATTGACTGGGGCTGGTTCTACTTCATCACCAAGCCGCTGTTCTGGATGATCGACTGGTTCTACGGCCTGCTCGGCAACTTCGGCCTCGCCATTCTGGCCGCCACGGTCGTGATCAAGGCCATCTTCTTCCCGCTCGCCAACAAGTCCTACGAGTCTATGGCGAAGATGAAGAAGCTGCAGCCTGACATGGAGCGCATCCGCGACCGCTATAAAGACGACAAGATGCGTCAGCAGCAGGAGCTGATGGCGCTCTACAAGAATGAAAAGATCAATCCGCTCGCGGGCTGTCTGCCGATCCTGATCCAGATCCCGGTGTTCTTTGCGCTGTATAAGGTGCTGTTCGTCAGCATCGACATGCGCCACGCGCCGTTCTTCGGCTGGATCAAAGACCTGTCGGCGCCTGACCCGACGTCCCTTTTCAACCTGTTCGGACTGTTGCCTTTCGCGGTGCCGGAGTTCCTGCACATCGGCGTCTGGCCGATCCTGATGGGCATCACGATGTGGCTGCAAATGCAGCTCAATCCGCAGCAGCCCGACCCGCTCCAGCAGAAAATTTTCAACTGGATGCCGGTGCTGTTCACGTTCCTGCTCGCCACCTTCCCGGCCGGTCTGGTGATTTACTGGGCCTGGAACAACGTGCTGTCGCTGGCTCAGCAGTGGCTGATCATGCGGCGCCAGGGCGTCGAGGTGCCGATCGGAGCAAACATCAAGCGCAACTTCGGGCCGCTGGTGCGCCTCGTCACCGGCCGCAAGGCCGAACCGGCAAAACCGGCACCGGCGAAAACCGCCGTGGCTGCTCCCAAGGCAGACAACGATACCGCGGAACCGGCTGCTACCGTGTCCTCGGACGAGGGTTCGGATGCCACGCAGGACGCACCGGAAACCGCTGTCGACGCAGCGCCGGTAGCCGAGCAGCCGAAGCAGAAAGTCTTCAACCGCAAGCCGGACAACAAGTCCCGCAAGCCAAAGCGCTGATCGGCCGTCATGAATAAGGGCGCGGCATCAGGTCAGGTCGAGGACGCCGCGTCAGCGGCCCTCGCCGACTGGATTGAACCTGGTTTCCGCCTGTTCACGCGGCCGTGGCAGTTCGTGCGCGGCGTGCCGTCGTTTGAGTTCCTGCCCGCCGCCGATCGTCCGGAAATCGCGTTCGCAGGCCGGTCGAATGTCGGCAAGTCGAGCTTGATCAACGCGCTGGTCGGCCAGCACGGGTTGGCGCGCACGTCCAACACGCCAGGACGCACGCAAGAACTCAACTTCTTCGAAACCGCCGACGTGCCGTTGTTCCTGGTCGACATGCCGGGCTACGGCTTCGCGCAGGCGCCAAAGGACAAGGTCGATGCCTGGGTTGGTCTGGTGCGCAATTTCCTGCGCGGCCGCCAGACGCTGAAGCGCGTCTTCCTGCTGATCGACTCACGCCACGGCGTGAAGCCGCCCGATCGCGAGATCATGGATCTGCTCGACGAAGCGGCGGTGTCGTATCGCATCGTTTTGACGAAGGTCGACAAGGTCAGCCGCAGCCATCTCGACGGCGTCATTGCCGCGACGCTGTCGGTCATTGGCTCGCGCGCGGCGGCACATCCCGATCTGCTGACAACGTCATCGGAAAAGCGGCTTGGCATCGATACGGTGCGGGCGGCGATTGCCGAAGCCAGCGGGCTATCGTTCTAGAGTCTTTCCGCCTTAGGCGGAAGCACCTGGCCGGCCCACTCCCCCGCCCGGCCGCCCAACGGCATCATGCTTCGGGGGGGCCGGGGGGGGGAGCGGGTGGTTCTGACTAAACCGGAAAAGCTCTAGTCCGTGTCGTTCCGACCGGGATTGGACCACCCGAGCGAGCGCCCACCTCGCTACGGCTGCTGGCGTTGTAACCCTCACCCGGCACTGCGCGCCGACCTCTCCCCGCGGGAGTGGCGCTGGGGCATTTCCGATTTAGGTCGAATGTTGGCCCCTCCTGGTCATCCCGGGGCTTGTGCCCGGGATCCATCTCTCGGCTGGCGTCGACACGTGCCGTTGAATAGATCCCGGTGACAAGCACCGGGATGACAACTGTGGCTCGGTTGACGTCTCCGTTTCCATCTGAATCGGAAAGACTCTAGAGACCTGAGGCGCGATCCGCTTAAGTCCGTCATCCCGACGAAGGTCGGGATACAGGTCAGTTGCGACAATTGCTCTGAGGCAGATGACCTTCTAACGGCGTGCGTGCTGCGGGTGCCGGACTGCGCCGGCA
>JAEZBU010000327.1 GCA_023426855.1 Pseudomonadota bacterium
ACCGGCGCCGATCCGATGGCCTTCCCACACGACTATCATCGCGCGGTGATGGCTGACTTCATCGCCGCCCTGCGTTCGGGCGGGACGCCGCGCGTAACCGGGGAAGAGGCGCTGAAGGTGCATCATCTGATCGACGCGCTGATAGCGGCCGGCAAGAGCAAAGGTCGCGTCGCCGTGGCAACGGATTGAGCGCGAGGCGAGCCCAATCCAGCTTACACGACCGGTGCAGGTCGGCGGTCGCGGTGGCGGTGCCGACCACCCCACCGGTCAGGCTGGCTGCCGTCATCGCGAAATCGCGGCAGGCAGCCGGCCCCTTACCGCCATCCGATCCCTCACCTCGCGCCCACGCGGCAGTCGGAACAAATCCCCCACACGTCGGTTGCAGCGCTAAGTCCTTCCACGGCGCGTGCGAGCGAACATGCTGCGAGTTCTGGTCAGTCTTTCGATTATCCTGGGTTGCCTGCTGGCAATGACGACCATCTCAGACGCGCGCCGTGATCGGACGAGAGGCGCGAGCGAGCGCTCGAACGCTCCGCCGACCGGCCCCCTGCGCCTCTATCAGCCTCCGCGGCAGTCCAGCAATGGCGAGATCCCGGCCTTCCCGATTGCTCCGCTCGATCCGACGGCCGACTGCCCAATCGGAGGCGATATGTCCGGGAACTATGGCGGGTATCCATGCTGGGCCCGCAAGGCATTTACGCCAAAGGGTGGCGGCAGATAGCAGCCGTCGGCGGATTGGCACGCGCGATCGCCAGGTGCCTCGCTTGTCGCTGACATCGCGCAGAGCCAATGGCAAGAGCCAGGGACATCGCCCTGGCTTCAGGCATCCGCCGCATTGAAATCCGTTGGGTTTACCGGCGCTCGCGGTCACGCTGCCAGTAGACGAACAGCACGCTCACGACAGCGGTGAGAATGACGGTCGCCTGGATGTCCGAGCGCTGAATGAAGCCCAGCCACGTCGACGTCGCCTGGGCCAACCCGCCCTTGCCGACAAGCATGCCGTTGGCCACGACGAAGGTGAGCGCCACGAGCGCTGTCAGCATCACAGCCATGGAGACCTGCAGTGTCCGTTTGAACACCTTGGGCACCGACATCTTCTTCCCGGGAACCGCCAGAACAGTCTTGTCGGACATGGACCAACCTCGCTCAGGTGACGACGCGTGTGGCGCTGCGCCAGGAGCGCAACCCGTTCAATAAGTTACCTGATTCGCGCCGCGCCGTCGGCACCCGCGTTCCGGCGGTTCAACACGCGGATGAGCCGCGACGACCCGCCTTGGCAGAGGCTGTTGGCTGACAAATTTATGTCGTTTGACGCGCCAAAGCACGCCGACTATCCGAGGTGAACAGCCTGAGGCGGCAATGGCTTCAGACTGACATTTCGTATTGAGGAAAATCCAAATGCTTAGATTGCTATCGGCGGCGATCGCACTCACGGTTGCGACCTCCGCGTCGGCTATGACGCCGGCTCATATTGCACCTGTGGCGCAAGTCTCCTCGGAGATGATTTCGCAAGCCCAGTATCATCCGCCGCGGAAGGCTCCTCCCAAGAAGGCCGTCCCGAAGCGGGTTCCGCCGAAGAAGGCAGCGCCGCCGCGGCACCGCTTTACCCCTGGTTCGCGCCACGCAAAACCGCCGCAGCATTGGCGTCGGTATAACGCGCGCCCGCGCGACTGGCGCACCCGTGGCTGCATCATTGTCGGACCGCTGTGGTTCTGCCCGTGATGATCAGCCCCGCTAAGGGCCGCTAATACCCAGTGCAGGTGGTGGAGACACCCCTGCACGTTTTGTTTCAAAGCATCAAATGCTTAGCTCGGCCCACGCCGCTTGCCGCGTTTGGGCGCGTCGGGCACGCCGCGAACCGCCATCGTTCAAAGGAAGAGTGGAAAATGGTGGGCGGTGAGAGGGTCGAACTCCCGACATCCTCGGTGTAAACGAGGCGCTCTACCACTGAGCTAACCGCCCGCACCATGCGCGCCCGGACAGCGCCGGACAATGCGATCCGCGCCTTCTACATCGGCGCGACACCAATTGAAAGCCCCGACTGAAAGTTTAGCGTCAGCTCGACCGGCGGCAGGCGGCGAAGAACTGCATGTTCGGACATAGCTCGCCCGGGTCCAGGGCAAAGGGGTCATTTTTCAACCAGCGCTCGCACTCACGGCCGAAGGGACAATGCAGACAGTTCGCGTAAGCGTGGAGAATGGCATCTCCCTTGTCGCGGCGGACAGCCGCTATTGGATCCACATGGAGCCGCTCCATCATGTGGTCCATGTGTTCGGCCTGCTGCAAGACGCGGTGATACATCGGCCATCGATAGGCGGGCCATTGCATGTTGCAATTCCTCCGCTGAATGGACTGGAGGAAGCATGGTCAGCGTGGACATGCTGAGCTTTGATTAAAATCAACGACCGCATGCGGCAGATCGCCGGCATCTGCTCAGATCGTGCAGAGCTTTGCAGAGAAATCGGGATAGCCTAGCCCCCATGCCATCCGCTAAGTTTGCCTGAACGCGAATATCTCGCACGACCAACCCATTCACTACATCAGGGAGCTTCCAATGGCCGACAAGCCAGACAATGGCGCGCCAGGGTTCGCCACACTCGCCATCCACGCCGGTGCCGCGCCCGATCCTTCGACCGGCGCGCGGGCAACGCCGATCTATCAAACCACGTCCTTCGTATTCAACGACGCCGACCACGCCGCGTCGCTATTCGGGCTGGAGGCATTCGGCAACATCTACACCCGCATCACGAACCCGACGCAGGCCGTGCTTGAATCGCGGGTCGCTGCACTGGAAGGCGGCACGGCTGCCCTGGCGGTCGCTTCGGGCCACGCAGCGCAATTTCTCGCGTTCCATACCCTGCTGGAGCCGGGCGACGAGTTCGTCGCTGCCCGCCAGCTTTATGGCGGCTCGATCAACCAGTTCAACCACTCGTTCAAGAAGTTCAACTGGAACGTCGTGTGGGCCGATGCCACCGATCCGGAGAGCTTCGCGCGCGCCGTGACGCCGAAGACCAAGGCGATCTTCGTGGAATCGATCGCCAATCCGGGCGGCATTATCGTTGATCTGCCGGCCATTTCGAAAATCGCAAAGGCCGCTGGCATCCCGCTGATCGTCGACAACACTCTGGCGACGCCCTACCTGATCCGGCCGAAGGAGCACGGCGCCGACATCGTCGTGCACTCGCTCACCAAGTTCCTCGGCGGTCACGGCAATTCGATCGGCGGCGTGCTGGTCGACTGCGGCACGTTCGACTGGCTCGGTGCCAAGCACCGCTATAAGGCGCTGGTCGATCCCAATCCGTCCTACAACGGCATGAA
>JAEZBU010000020.1 GCA_023426855.1 Pseudomonadota bacterium
CCCCCCCCCCCCCCCCCCCCCCCCGCGGGGCGGGGGGGGGGGGGCCCGCGGGCCGGCTAGGCGCTTCCGCCTAAGGCGGAAAGACTCTAGTTCGCCTTGACGGTTCCAACGCACTGCGCAGCCCGCGCATCGCTTCGCATGCGTTCGACCATAGCTGCAAAGCCATTGGAACGCTGCGGTGTCAGGTGTTCGTCCAGCCCAAGATCCGACAGTACGGCACGCGCATCGGCCGCCAGGATCTCGTCAGCGGTTTTGCCCTGATAGACCGCAAACAGGATGGCGATCAATCCACGCACGATATGAGCGTCGCTCTCACCACGAAACATCAGGCGGGGCGAACCAGCACCCGTAGCTGGTGGGACGATCTCGGTGGCAAGCCAGACCTGACTGGCGCAACCACGCACCTTATTGGCTTCGGTGCGTTCCGCCTCATCCAGCGGTGGCAGCCTCCGGCCCAGTTCGATGACATAGCGATAGCGGTCCTCCCACTCATCGAGCAGGGCAAAATCGGACCGTATTTCCTCGAGCGACATCCCGTCTCCCCACCATCCGGGGCCAAACCACGGCGGTTTTTTGATCACACTCATGACATAGGCAGGGGGCCTGTCTTGTTGCAACCCCGCTGCACGCGTCAAAAAGGAACTTGGCGGTGCATTCGTTCAGCCCATCTTAACGATCATCTCCCGATATTAGGGGTCAGGGGAAATCACCACTGTCGAGGTCCAAACCGGGGTTGAATGGATGCTGCCGCGGCGGGCGAAAATCATCGTATGCGCATGCGTCGCAGCTACTGCGGCCGTGTGGTGGAACGTCATGTACCTGCAGACGAGCACACGACCCGATCTGGTCGCTCGCTCGCAGCGGTTGGGCGAGGCGCAACCGCGGCCGTCACCGACCATCGGCCAGCGCATCGAGCAATGGTCTTCGCGGCCGGCAAGCGAATCCGCCCCCGCTCCGCAGCAACAGGCGGCAGCGACGCCCGGCTTCGATCCCGATATCGTGCGCGCGGTACAACGCGAGCTGGATCAGCGCGGTTATGCTCCAGGACCTTCCGACGGGATGGTGCACCCGGTCACTCGGGCAGCGATCATGGCCTACGAGTTCGACCACGGCATGCCACTAACCGGACAGCCGTCAGAAGAGCTGCTCAAAGGCATCCTTTTCGGCATAACCGCCACGCGGGCTCAAGGCGCAAGCGCCCGGCAGATATCGCCGGAGGCTGCGGAGATCGTCAGGAGCGTCCAGCAATCCCTGTCGAAGCTGGGCTTCGCGGTCAGCACCATCGATGGGCGCATCGGTGACGAAACCGCCCGTGCTATCCGCAGATTCGAGGCCCAGCACGGGTTGCCCCAGACTGGTCGTATCTCAGGTGCGATGTTCACCAAGCTGGCGGAAGCGACCGCGCGTCAACAACGAAAAGCGATGGCGCAGTAATGTCGCTTGCACGTTGCGCGCGCGGCTTTTAGCTGTTGCCTCATGCGTCTCAAGGCCGAAATCTGGATCAAAGCCTATCTCAGGACGTGCGCGAGTTCCGGCGCGCCCGCCGTCGTCGTGCGGCATGGCGATGACGATGCCGGCGCGATCTTCATCAAGGTGTGCCGGCTGGATGGAACCGCCCGCCTGTTCGGGCCTGCGCCCGCCGGGTTCGACGAAGGCCAATTCGAGCGCCAGTGGGCGCCGCACATGGACAAGCCTGGCACCAGCGAAGCAGATATAGATGCCTATCTTGCGCGCCAGATCGAGTTTGATCCCGACATCTGGCTGATCGAGATCGAGGATCGGCAAGGCCGGCATTTCCTCGACTCTTGGCTGGCCCCGCCGCCTCGTCCTTTCTGAATTCGTTAACGCTTTCTTAACCAGACTCAGGTGCTGCTTGAGCTGTCCATTGCGTTGTCGCGTCACCCTTCCTCAAACAGGAGATGCCGCGCCCAGGGCGCGCACGACGGTTGACCACATGGCCACAATCATCGCCTTCGACACTGCGCGATCATCGCGACCATCCGAACCGGATCGTAAGCCGTTCAGCGCACAGATCGTGATTTTTCCGGGCATCCGTTACGAGCGGACGCCAAAGCCGCAAGACGAACCGGAACCGCGGGCAATTGCCGGGCGTACGCGCGACCGCCTGTCGATTCCGGATTGAGGAGCGTCTTGGACTAGCCGGATGACGCCGGCTGCCGCAGGCGCGCACAGCTCGCCCGTGCGAGAACGGCTTCCGTTTCGGCACGGAACGCCTCCCCTCTGAGCGGCCCCCTGATCACAAGCAGGCCAGATGGTTCGGCGAGCCTGACGATCGTCGGACGCGGCGTGCCTGGGCGTGCATCCACCGGCATGACCGTTTCGTCACTTGCAATCGCCAGAAGCGCGTTGATTTCCGTCAGCCGTTGATCCCGCCCGGGCAGAACATAGAAGTTGTCGCCTGCCGGGTTGTATAAGGACAACGTCCAGCCGCTGCCGGGTAGAACCGCGCGCACGGCAACCGGCGCCCTGCTCGCGTCATAGCTGCACACCGCGAACAGCATGTCAGCTTCCTGATAGGGAATGAGCTGCGAGCTCGGCGTCGGCGTTCCCGTCACAATGAGATTGTTCACCGGCAGATGTTCTGAAATCCGCAGATAGGGGCTCGGGCCGACCATATACGGCGTCGCCAGCGTCGCGCCGATGTGAACGATGCCGGCGGCCACCAAGCCGCAGACAATCGCTCTTATCAATCCAGCATCAAACCAGCTTCCGGTCATCGGCAAGCTACCTTCCGGATCATCGGCAGGATGCGCTCATCACCCGTCTGCATGATGTCATCGCCAGCCTCCAGCATGGTCAGCACCAGCGAGAGCCGGCCAGCCCCCGCGGTTGGCAGCCAGTTGCCGGGCCGCGCATCGCGACCGAGGGTGATCAGAAATGTCCCATCCGCGCTGCGGGCAATCGTGCTGGAATTGAAGGCATGTCGATCGGCCGTATTGGCAATCAGCAATCCCTTGTCGTCATAGACGGTCATGCTCCACCAGCCCTGGTCCATGGTGTTGCCTTCCACCATGTAATCGCAGCTCGAATGAAGCCGCTGACCATCCTCGTCCGTGCGCGCCTCAAACGTGCGCGCGACCGAGCCCGTCAGCGGCAGGCTGCCGTGACGAACCATGCGCGCACGCGTGTAGGGATCGGCGTCAACGCTGCCGGCTGCGGGCCACGATACCCACGGCCCAACGCTGACCGTGGTCAGGCGGGAACCGATCTCGATCATATACCAGCTCGTGCCGATGCCGCCGAGAAGCGCAATGCCGACGAAAAGACCGAGATTGCCAATGAACGCCAAGCCGCGACTGAGCACGCTGCGAATACGGCTGCCAGCAGTTGGACTGGGTGCTTGAGAGAGGCTCGCCACGGTCAGGGGTGGTTCCTTGATGGAGTTCCGCTGCTATCACCCCAGACTTCCGCGCGCCTGTCCGGTGGCGCAGCGGCTGGCGTCGCGCGTTCAGGCCCCTCGCGCTCCGGAGTCTCTCCAGGTGTCCCGCTCGCTTTGCGCAAAGC
>JAEZBU010000042.1 GCA_023426855.1 Pseudomonadota bacterium
CCCGGCGGCACGCCAGCTTCCTCGACCACCAGCTTGATGAATTCCAGCAGCGATGCGGAGGTGTACTCGGAAGGCTTGATGACGACGGTGCAGCCGGCCGCGAGAGCAGGCGCCATCTTGTAGCCAACCAGCAGCAGCGGCGAATTCCACGGAATGATCAGGCCGCACACACCGACGGGTTCGCGCAGCGTGTAAGCGAAGGTGTCCGGTTTATCGCACGGCACGACGAGGCCGTTCACTTTGTCAGCCAGACCGCCGTAGTAGTAATACCATTCGGGCAGATACTTCATCTGCGCCGACATTTCCGAGATCAGCTTGCCGTTGTCCTTGACCTCGATCTGCGCCAGATGTTCGCCGTGCTTCTCAAGGAGTTGCGCGATCTTGCGCAGCATGCGGCCGCGGGCCGTTTGGGTCATGGTCGCCCATGGGCCGCTCTCGAATGCACGATGCGCTGCCTCGCAGGCGCGGTCGACGTCGGTGGCATCGCACTCGGGAATCTCGGCCCAGGCCTCGCCAGTGTAAGGATCCGACGTGATGAACGTCTTGCCGGAGGCCGCATCGCACCATTTGCCGTCGATGTAGGTCTGATAGCGCTTGAGCTTCGTCGGGACATCTTGCATGGGCTCTTGCTCCACAAATTGCGCTGTTGTTTATCGCGGGAAGGGTGTGCGCTGACCCTAGCCAAAATCTCGCAGCAGGATTATGTAGCCGCCGGATTGTTGTCAACGTATACACTAATTGCTGTCGCGTTCCCTTCCGGACATGGGGCACGAGGCGGCAAGAGTCTACGGATTAAGTCCGCAAAATGTTGGGCAGCTCACAAGAAGGGTGCTCCGGGTGGAAACGTTCGACTATATCATCGTCGGCGCGGGATCGGCTGGCTGCGTGCTCGCCAACAGGCTGAGTCAGGACCCTTCCATCAGCGTGTGTGTGCTTGAGGCGGGGCCTTCGGACTGGAACCCCTACATCCGCGTTCCGGCGGGCTTCATCAAGACATTCTATAATCCGAAGCTGAACTGGTGCTATGAGCAGGAACCGGGTCCGTGGACCGGGGGCCGTCGCATCTATTCGCCGCGTGGCAAAACCCTGGGTGGCTCCAGCTCCATCAACGGCCATATCTATAACCGCGGCCAGCGCATGGACTTCGAGACCTGGGCGCAGCTCGGCAATCGCGGCTGGGGTTACGCGGATGTGCTGCCCTATTTCAAGCGGATCGAGAAGCGCCTCGGCGACGGCGATACGCAATATCGCGGGCGCGAAGGCAGTCTTGCCGTAACCGATATCGACTGGAAGCACCCGCTGTGTGACGCCTTCATCGAGGGCGCGGTCAGCCTGGGGATTCCACGCAATCCCGATTACAATGGCTATACGCAGGAAGGCGTCGCTTACGCGCAGCGGACGATTTTCAAAGGCCAGCGCGTCAGTTCTTCGTCGGCCTTTCTGCGTCCGGCGATGAGCCGTCAGAACCTCACCGTTCACACGAGCGCACACGCCACATCGATCGTGCTCGAGGGCAAGCGCGCGGTTGGCGTACGTTATAGTCGTGGGGGGCGTGGCGGCACCTCGATCGAGATCCGCGCGCGGCGCGAGGTGATCCTCTCCGGCGGAACCTATAACTCGCCGCAACTGCTGCAATTGTCGGGCATCGGCGCCCCGGACCTGCTGGCGCAGAACGGCATCGCCGTGAAGCACGCGCTGCCGGGCGTCGGTGAGGGGCTGCAGGATCACTACGCTCCGCGCACGGTGGCGCGGGTGAAGAACATCGAGACCATCAACGAGCAGGTGCGCGGGCTGCGGCTCTATTCGGAAGTCGCCAAGTGGGCGTTCCAGCGCAAGGGCATCCTCTCGCTCAGCCCGACGATGGTCTACTGCTTTTGGCATTCCGGCGAGACGGCTGAAAGCTCCGACCTGCAGCTCACCTTCACGCCGGCGAGCTACAAGGAAGGCGAGCAGGGCAAGCTTGAAGATCAGCCCGGCATGACGGTTGCGGCCTGGCAACAGCGTCCGGAGAGCAAAGGCTATGTGCGCATCCGGTCTGCCGATCCGTTCGCGCCGCCGATCATCCAGACCAACTATCTCGACGCCGAGATCGACCGCCGAACCATGGTGGCGGGCATGAAACTGGCGCGCCAGCTTCTGCGCACAAAACCGCTGGAGCCTTACTTCGCGCACGAGGACTTCCCCGGTCCCGGTGTCGTCTCCGACGACGAACTGCTACAGGCCGCCACGACGCGTGCACAGACGACATTCCATCCCGGCTGCAGTTGCCGTATGGGGCCGGCCAGTGATCCGATGGCGGTCGTCGACGATCAGCTCAAGGTGCGTGGCATGGAGGGACTGCGGGTGGTTGACGCCTCGGTCATGCCACGGATGATCTCGGCGAACTTGAATGCGGCCACACTGATGATCGCCGACAAGGCGTCCGACCTCATCCTGGGCAAAGCCGAGCTGGAGCCCGCCATCCTGCCGGCGTGACCGAAGCGCCACGTCCGACAACATCTGTTTGGCGATCAGTCCAGTGGGTGATTCGCCCCAGCTTCCAATGATCCGAGCGGTTGACTATAGTGCGCTGCGGCGGACGATGGGTGTCTGCAACACGATAGTCGCGGTTGGGGACTAAAACCGCGCGAAATCCAGCAGGGTTTGACGGATCAGGGTGTAGCCGCTCGCGTCCGGTCGTGTGGGGTGGAGGGAGACAGAACGGTATGAAGTGCAATCCCTTGCGTTGGCTATGGGGCGTTGTCCTGGTGTTTGGCCTGCTCGGGATCATGCATGTCAGCGGCGCATTCAGCCAGATCGAAGCGGAGCTCAGGGGACAATCGCAGTCCGCTCTCGAAGAGGCCGGTCTCGGCTGGGCGAAGATCGATTTCGACGGCCGCGACGGCCACGTTACCGGGCGCGCATCGGATGATTCCGAACGGTTCCGCGCCAGCGAAATCGCGCGCGGACAGTGGGGCGTTCGCATCGTCAGCAACAACTCCGAACTGCTTGAAGAGCAGAGGAATTACACTTGGGGCGCGTTGCTGCGCGAGGGCGGCAAGCTGAGGCTGGTCGGCTTCGTGCCGAGCGAGAACACCCGCCGCGCCATTGTCGGCGCCGCCAAGGCAAGTTTTCCACAGCTTGAGATCGATGATCGTACGCGGCTGGCGCGTGGCGCGCCTGAAAGCGAATCCTGGCTCGGTGCAGTCAGCTTTGGCCTGCGCCAGTTGTCATGGCTGAAGACCGGGGGACGCATCGAGCTCGATGCAGGTGGTTTGACCGTTGAGGGCGAGGCGGAGGATTACGCCGCCTACCGCAATCTCCGTGCATCGCTCAGCAACGGTCTGCCGAATGGCGTCCGGATCCAAAACGATCGGATTGTTGCGCCGCTGGCCAAACCGTACGTCTGGTCCGCGCGATTGGGTGGCGGCCAGGTTCAGCTCTTGGGCCATGTCCCGAGCGAGGCTGCGCGGGAACGCATTTTCAGCGCCGCCCAGAAAGCATTCGGTGAGCGTACCGTGGTCGATCGCATGCAGATCGCGTCCGGTGATCCACGCAATGTGGTCGACGCCGCACTGGGCGCTTTGCCGAAGCTGGCTCAGCTTGAGGACGGTGCGGCGGAACTGCGCGACGCCCAGCTTCAGATCTCCGGATTGGCTGTAAAGCAGGAGACAGCGGAAGCATTGCGCGCCTCGTTGCGCGAAAACATTCCCGAAAACTTCAAGGTTTCGGATCAGATCAAATTCCGTGAGCCAACGATCAGTGTCGTGAGCCCCTACACGACGGGTATAACGGTCGACCGCTCTGGCGTGGCGCTGTCCGGCTATGTCCCCGACGAAGCCGCCCGCAAAGCATTGACGGCTGCCGTTCAGGCGCGTTTCCCGTCGCAGAAGATCGACGACAGCATGGAGACCGGCGCCGGTGCCAGTGATGGCTGGCAGGTCTGCCTGCTGGCAGGTCTCGACGGCTTGGCCAAGTTCGGCGGCGGCAGCATCGACCTGGAAGACCGCGCGCTGACGTTCTCGGGCACCACCAAGGACGAAGAGCTGGCGGACACGGTGCGCGGCGCAATTCGTGCTGCGGCTAACAGAGCCTGCGATCCGGCATTCAGCATCGTGGTCGATGCCCCACCCGAGCCGGCTTTGAACTGGCGTGCGGTTTGGACGACCCCGGACTCACTGGTGTTCGAGGGTGAAGTGCCCGATTCCGCTACGCGCAATGGACTTGCGGAGGCGGCATCGCGGCTGTTTCCGAGCGCCAAGCTTGTCGATCGCACACAGGTCAAGAGCGGCAAGTCCAGAAAGTGGCCGCAGGTCGGCTCGGCGGGCTTGAGTGCTCTCTCCAAGCTGAGGTCGGGTGAGGCGCGCATTCGGGGTGCCGAGCTGACCGTCACTGGGCAGGCGCCAGACAGCGCGGTGCTGACGGCAGTGCGCCAGGAGATCCGTTCGCTGCCGCGTGGCTATGCCGGCAAGGACACCATCGAGGTGCGTTCCGACGCCATGATCTGGGCCGAGCAGGAAGCGCAGAAGAAAGCCGGCTCCGATGCGCGCCGCAAGGCTGAAGATGATGTCCGTCGCGCTGCGGAAGCCGCCGCCGCGGCAGAGGCGGAACGCCAGCGTTTGGCCGCAACGCGCGCGCAGCCTGCACCGGTTCCGCCCGTGGCTCCGCAGGCGCAAGCTCCGGCCCCGCCTGTTGCGCCACCGGCCCCGCCTGCCCGTGCGCCGGAACCGCAGCAACAGGCCGCCTTACAGGAAAAGCCGACACCGCGGCGTATGTCCGAAGCCTGCCGCCGCGCGAGCGAGGAAGATCGCGGCTTGATCCGCTTCGATCGCGCCAGTTCGCACCTGTCGCGGCCCGATATCGCGCTGTTGAATAAGCTGGTTCGCGCAGCCAGCGCCTGCCAGCAGATGCAGATCGAAGTCGAAGGCCACGCCGATGCCGAAGGTACGCCGGAACGTAATCAGGCGCTCTCGGAGCGTCGGGCCGATGCCGTCGTCGGCTATCTGGTCGATCGCGGGATCGCGGCAGAGCGCGTGAGTGCCGTTGGCTATGGTGCGACACGTCCGGTTGCGCCGAACGATACACCTGCCAACCGCGCGCAGAACCGGCGCATCGAATTCACCATCAAGATCAACTGAGGCGCAGGGCGTCACGTTCAAAGGAATGAAGCATGGATTTCCTGATCGCCAAGCTCTTCTGGTACGTCGTGACGGCTTTCGCCATCGGCCTGGTGGTGGGCTGGGTGTCATGCAGGCGCGTGGAAGACTGATGACTTGCCCGCGTGTGAGAGCTGAGTTGGGTCGGGGGGGACCGCGTCGATGACCACTCTGCTTTGGCAGACGGCTGCGTTGCTGCTGGGAGCGTACTTCCTGGGAGCGTTCGTCGGCTGCTTGTTGCGTCGCGCCTTCTTCAGGCCGGCCGCCGTGACGGCGGTCGCCGTGCCCGCAGGCGTCGTCGATCACCACGCGGCCGCGCCCCGTGTTGAAGTCGATATGCCGGCCGACGCCCCCGTGCATGCCCGCCGCTTTACCGATCACGATCCGATCCGACCGAAAATCGAGAGCATTCCGGCGACGTCGAACGTCGCCTCCGCCGTCGAGACGGACGATGCCGATCTCGCCGCCGCGGCTGAGCGCTTCAAGAAATCCCTGTCGAGCCAGAGCGATTACATCTATCCGACCGCGCCCGCGCCGGTGGATGCGATCCCGGAACCAGAACCGGCTCCTGAAGCCATCGCGCCCGAGCCGGAACCAGAGCCAGAGCCGCAGGCCGAGCCGGAACCTGAAGCCGCGGCGCCGCCCCAACCGGAACCGCCGCCACCTGCGCCGGTGCCTGAACCGCCTGTCCAGCGTCCGGCTATCGCAGAGACGGTACAGCAGCGCGGGGCGTCTGCGACGGGTGCCGCTGTCGCCGCCGCAATGGCTGCCGCCGCTGCTGGTGGCGGACGGTCGTCCGCAGGCGTATCGCCGGCGCGTCCTGCCGCGGACCGTCCCGATCTTCCAGCCGCTGCCGGCTCGGCCGGGCAAAGCAGCGCGTCGGCCCCGGTCTTCGTTGTTCCCGTGGTTGTGGCAGGGGCGGCCACGGCCGCCGCTACGGCGACGCGTGATATTGCCACCGCCGCCGCTCAGCCGCCCGACGATCTCACCCGTATCCGCGCGATCGATCCCGAACTGCAGAGCAAGCTCAAGGGCGCGGGCGTGAACCACTTTGCCGATATCGCGGCGTGGCGGAATGAGGATGTCCGCCGCATCAGCGAACTGCTCGGTTTCAAGGGCCGCATCGAGCACGAGAACTGGATCGAGCAGGCACAGATCCTCGCCGGTGGCGGTATGACGGCCTTCGCGCGCCGGCAGAGCGAAACGCCACTGCGTCTCGCCAAGCCGAGTGGCGATGAAGGTACGCCGAGCGCTCCGGACGCTATGGCTGCCCTGTCGCGGTCCTCAGCGGCGCGTTCGGGATTGGGTGCCGCGATTGCTTCGTCCATCGCGTCGCTTCCGCCGCGGCGACCGGCGTTGGCGCTGGGCCGCGATAATCTTCAGCGCATCAGCCATGTCAGCGAAGAGGTCGAGCGCCTGTTGAACGTCCAAGGCGTCAGTCGCTACAACCAGATCGCCCATTGGTCCGAGACCGAGGTGACGCGGTTCGATCGGCTGCTTGGTAGCGAGGGACGTATCTCGCGCGAGAACTGGATCGAGCAGGCGCAAATTCTGTCGCGCGGTGGCGGTACGGCTTATTCGCGCGAGTATGACCGCAACCTTGCACCGAAGCCGGATGCACGCCCGCGGCCAACGCAACTTGCCGAGGCGATCCGCGCTGCCGGGCATGCCGATCCCGTCGCGCCATCCGATGTCTCCAGCATTCCGGCTGGTGCCGACGCTGCCGAAGATGCCGGCAAGAAGGTCGATCTCACGGCGCTGCGTTCGGTGCGCTCGGAAGCGCTGCGCGGGGGGGTGGCCGAGGTGGTCGGGGCGCAGCAAACCGGCTCGACTCCGCCCGTGCGGCCGGACGATCTCAAGCGCATCCGCGGCGTCGGTGTGCTGATCGAAAAGCGCCTCAACGCGATGGGGGTATGGTCGTACGAGCAGGTCGCCAACTGGTCGAACGCCGATATCGATCGCATCAGTCAGGCGCTGGAATTCCGCGGCCGGATCGAGCGCGAAAACTGGGTGGAGCAGGCGCGCATCCTGGCATCTGGCGGCCAGACCGAATTTGCAAAGCGCGTCGATCGCGGCGAGGTCGAGACCAGCCGCCCGAAACGTTGAGAGATCAGCAGGGGCGCCCGGCGAAGACGGCCGGTCGTTGGCCGTCTCCAATGAGCCCGCGCGCTATCAGCCAGGTATGTCCACCGTGAACGGATGCGCCAGCGGCACGAACTCTTCATCCGTGCTCGACCCATCGAGCCACATGAAGATCGCGAACCGCGCCGGCTGGTCGAGCACCGTCAGCTGGTCGAGCACCGTCAGCGGGTGATGCCACGTATCATGCCGGTAGGTGATGCCCTGGCCGGGGCTGGCCAGGAAGGCGCGGGCGCGCTGGCCGTCCGGTCCACCATCTGCAGCCTTCGGCGCGACGATCACGAGGTAGCGAACCGGATCGAGCGGCAGGAAGGTCTGCGACGAGAATTCGTGTCGTTCCATGCGCACGGCGTCGAGTGGCAGACTGGTGGTTGGCGGCACCACGGCAACCGACAGGCTCGGCGCGGCATTGGGGCGGAGCGTCGCCAGCGCGGCGTCGAAACGGCTGCGCCCAGCGTCTGCCGGGGCGATCACCACGTCGCCATAAGGTGCGAATGCTTCGGCGGTGAGTGGTTCGGCAATCAGTTTCACGGGCAGCCTCCCTTGCGTTTTGTGCTCCGATTACAGCATCCGGGCCGGAAATGGGAAACGCTTTCGTTGGGAGGCTGCGTTGGTGTTCGCCGATGCGGGGCCATGTGATCTAACAGATCACTCGTTCCAGTCCGTTTCTGGCGCCAGCCCCATTGCCGATCGCGCTTGGTCTACGGCCGCGCGCAGAAAAATGCCTTTGCCCTCGGTATAGCGCGGCATGTCATCGCCGAACTGCCGTGCCAGATCAATTTTGAGCGTCTCGTATTGTCTTGCCAGCGTGGGATTTGCGATGAGCCAGTCGCGCAGGATCAGCTCATTCTTTAACGGCCACGATGGCGCCACGATGAGATGAAGATGGCATGCCGGTCGAGTATCGCGGCCGGCAAATCGGTAAAAAGCCCTCTTGCTGAAACCTGCATCAACGGCAGCATAGCCTGCCTTTGAAAGACTATGAGCCAGTTCATCGCTGACAGGCAGTGCGCTGATTGGCGCCATCATATCAATGATCGGCTTGGCTTTCAGATTGGGAACCGCGGTGCTGCCGAAATGCTCAAGATCGGCCGCCAGTTGCCCGATGAAAGTGAAGAGGCGCTTGCGCTCGGTTCTGAAATGATCTGGCCATGACGGGTCGGGAGCGGCAATCGAAACCGTACCCAGGATGTCGCGTGCAGTGTTTCGCGTCGGCATTTCGGTCGTGCGTCGGTTTCAGGAAGCCGTCGGCCGCCACTGTTTGAGATCGCCGCGGCGCAGCTTGCCGTTGGCGGTGCGCGGCAGGCTTTCGACGAACACGATCTCGCGCGGGCATTTGTAGGTTGCAAGGTTCTCGCTTGCGAACCGCTTGATAGCTTCCGGATCGTCCTTGGTTCCATCGCGCAGCACGATGAAAGCGCCGATCACGCTGACGTCGGCGCGCACCTGCACCTCCGCACAGGCGACCTCGGCGATCGCCGGATGCGCTGCGAGTACGGTTTCGACTTCCTGAGGCGCCACGCGATAACCGAGTGCCTTCATGATGTCGTTGGCGCGACCTTCGTGCGTGACGTAGCCATCCGCATCCATGCGCGCCAGATCGCCGCCGATGAACCAGTCGCCGCGCATCACCTCGGCTTCTTCCTCGGGCCGGTTCCAGTAACCGAGCATCAATCCGGGGTCGGAGCGATGCACGGCCAGCAGCCCCTCTGTGCCGGCGGGCAGGGGATCGGTTCCGCCGTCCACGGGAAGGATAGCAACGCAGCGGCCCGCTTGTGGTTTGCCGATCGCGCCGGGTTTGCGTGGCACGCTCGGCGACGACGAGATGTAAGTCGACATCTCGCTCATGCCGATGGCTTCATAAAGTTGCCGGCCGGTCCGCGCCGCCCAGTCCTCGAACAGGTTTGGCGACGGTGCTTCGCCAGCGATCAGGCCATGTCGCATCTGGCCGAGCGCTGACGGATTTACGTCGGTGTAGCGCAGGATCTGGCGAAAGAGTGATGGTACGGCGGCAAAGATTGTGGCGTCCGAGGCCGCGATCAGACGTGGCCAGACGGTCGGATCTTTCTCGCCGGTGTAGACGATGGCGGTGGCGCCGTTGGCCCAGGGATCGGTGAGGCCGGTGCCGAGCGTGTAGGTCCAGTTGAAGGCGCCGGCGTGCAACACGCGATCGGCGGCCGAGATGCCGTACCAGCCGTCATACATCGGCCGGCGTCCCCAGGCGGCGCGATGGCCGTGCAGCACACCCTTCGGTCGTGACGTCGTGCCGGACGTGTAGATGAGATAGCCCGGATCGTCGGGCGCGGTGTCGGCGTAAGTCGCACGCGTCGGATGATGGATCATGGCGCGGACCTGCTCGCTGGTCAGCACCATGACCCCGGATGGGACCTGCGCCGGGTCAAGAGTGTCTGCCAGCGCAACGGCCGAAGCGCCGCTGTTTTCTAGCAGGAAGTCAGCTTCCGGTTGGGTCAGTTGGCTGGATACGGGAAGCGGTACGAAGCCACCTGCGACGGCGCCGAAGAACAGCAGCGCGTAGGTGCTGGTGTTGTCCAGCCGGATCATGATGCGCGCGCCGGGCGGCAGGCCGGCATCCTTCAGTGCCGCAGCAATGTTCAGCACCGCGGATTCAATCTGGGCGAAGGTCCAGACCTCTGCCGGTGGGTGCGACGGGTCGTCGATCACCAGCAGGGCAGGTTTGTCAGGCGTAGCGGCTGCCGCGCGGCCGATGACATAGGCCGCCATGTTGAACCGTGGTGGCGGCAGCGCGCCCTGAAAGCCTGTCGTTGGCGCGCGTGACGTCACTTACTGTTCTCCTGCCGACCACCAGGTATCGAAATCCGTGCCGAACAGCGCGGTCCGCTCAGGTTGCCGCAGAAACGACCAGTAGGCCATCCACTGCTTCGGAATATGGAACAGCGGAATGACGTAATCCCCCGACAACAGCACGCGGTCGAAGGCGCGCACCGCAGTCGTCAGTTCGTCGTACGTGCGCGCGGCGAGCAGCGCGTCGATCATGGCGTCGGCGGCAGGGTTCCTGGCACCCGCGTAATTCAGGCTGCCCTGGATGTCGGCGGCACGCGATGACCAGCGATTGATCTGCTCGTTGCCCGGTGACAACGATGCGCCCCAGGTCCATTGGATCATGTCGAAGTCGAACGATTTCAGCCGCGACCAGTACTGTGCTGCATCCACCTGACGCACGGTGACCTCGATGCCGAGCCGCTCCAGCATGCGCGCATAGCTCAGCACCACACGTTCCTGCGCGCGGGTGCTGGCGAGAAATTCGAAGGTCAGCGGTGCGCCGGTTTCTTTATGGACGAGCTTGCGGCCGTTGAGCGTATAACCCGCAGCCGATAGCAGCTCGAAGGCCTGGCGCATCGCGTCGCGGTTGGCGCCGGTGCCGTCTCCCGGCGGAAGGCGCGGGCGGCCGTCCATCACGCCGGGTAGCACCGCATCTTTGAAAGGTGCGAGCAGCTTGCGCTCTTCCTCCGATGCCGGCCGGCCGGTGGAGGCGAGTTGCGAGCGTGAGAAGTAGCTGTCAGTCCGCACATACAGGCCATGGAACAGGCTGCGATTGATCCATTCCGCGTCGAACACCAGCCCGAGCGCGTGGCGCACGCGTGGATCAGCAAACATCGGACGGCGCGAATTGAATACCAACGCCGACATGCCGGCCGGCGTGCCGGTGTCGAACGCCCGCTTGATCACGCGGCTATCTTCGGCGGCGGGGAAGTTGTAACCTTCCGCCCAGCGGCCCGGGTCGTCTTCGGCGCGCGCATCGATCTGGCCGGCCTTGAAGGCCTCGAACAGGCTCGAAGCATCGCGGAAGAACTCGTAGCGAATTTCATCGAAGTTGAAGCGGCCGCGGGTGATCGGCAGATCCTTGGCCCAGTGATCGGGGTTCTTGCGGAACACCAGCGAGCGCCCGGCATCGATGCGGTCGATCAGATACGGACCACTGCCGATCGGCGGCTCCAGGGTCGTACGGTCGAACTGTTCTTCGCTCATCACGTGACGCGGCAGGATCGGCATCAGGCCGAGGATCAGCGGGATTTCGCGGTCGTCACCGTTGGCGAACACGAAGCGGACGCCGTGGTCGCCGACCTGCTCGACCTTCGCGACCTTGGAATAATACGAGCGGTGATACGGCCAGCCCTTCTCCTTCAGCAGCGCGTGCGAGTGGATGACATCGGCCGGCGTGATCGGCGTGCCGTCGGAGAAGCGGGCTTCCGGGCGGATGTGGAAGGTGATTTCGCTGCGGTCGTCGGGCATATCGACGCTGCCTGCGATCAGGCCGTACAGCGTGAACGGCTCGTCCTGCGAGCGCGCCATCAGGCTTTCGTAGACGTATTCGCGGATGCCCGAAGGGGTGACGCCCCGGATGATGAACGGGTTGAGGCTATCATATGTGCCGAGCGCGCCGAGGCGCAGGCGCCCGCCTTTCGGGGCGTCCGGGTTGACGTAGGGCAGATGGGTGAAATCAGACGGCAACGCGGGTTCGCCGTGCATGGCGATGCCGTGCCGTCCTGTTTCTGTCGCATACACAGGCAATATTGCAGCCAGCAGTGCGATGACGAAGGTGATTAGAGTCAAAGGCATAGGAATGCGTGTAACCCTTTTTGGGGGCGACGTCAGCCCGTGTCGAAGCCATCCAAGTTTCGTCAAGTCTTTATCGCAGGCTAGACTTGGAATAACCACTGAGACTGGTGCGACGTTGCGACTTTGCCACGCCTTGCCTGCGGCAGATTTCTGTTCACAGGAGCAGGGTAGAGGCGGCCACGGGAATGCCGTAATCACGGCCTTACTCCGCGGCAAGCACACGTCATGGTGGGCTGCGAGATGGATCGGCGTGTCCTGGTGTGACGGGCGTCGGTGGGGTGGGCGGGCCGGACTCGCTCGAGAACGAAAGGGTCGGGAACAGACGATGTTAAATTCAGCATGGCTGAGCAGTGGCGCCACCCGCGCTCTTGCAAGCGCGACGATTGTGCTTGGATTCAGTGCGATGTTCGCAGGCGCGGCGCTGGCGCAGCAGAAAGCGCCAGCAAAAGCACCTGCCAAGAAAGAGGCCGCGAAGGAACAGCCTGCAGCCGCGCAGAGCGCGTGGGTCAAGCTGTGTGAGAAGGCTGAACTTGCGCGTCGCGACAAGGAAGGCAAAGAGGTCAAGGAAGAGAAGAACATCTGCCTGACCCATCACGAGCGTCTCGACGGTAATACCGGCATGGTTCTCGTCTCGGCCGCCATTCGCGACGTCGAAGGTACCGACCAGGATCATCTGATGATCATGGTTCCGCTCGGCATGGCGCTGCCGCCGGGCCTGAAGGCTGCCGTCTACTCCAAGGAACTCTGGGAGAAGGCGCAGAAGAACGAGAAGATCGACGAGAAGCAGCTCAAGCCGATCGACCTGAAGTACACCCTGTGCCATCCGGCCGGCTGCACGGCTGAGGTCGAGGCGCCGAAGGATCTTCTGGATTCCATGAAGACCGGCGGTGGTCTCATGATTCTGGCGATCAACGCCGGTGCGCAGCCGATCGCATTCCCCGTTCCGCTCGATGGCTTCACCGCAGCTCATGCTGGCGCACCTGTCGACAACCAGGCCTACGCCCAGGCGCGTGGTCAGCTCATGCAGCAGATCCGCCAGCGGCAGATGGAGCTCGCCAAGCAGCAGCAGGAACAGCAGCAGAAGCAGAAGCAGGCTGCGCCGGCCGCACCGCCAGCGAAGAAGTAAGTCTCGGTCACCGCCGAGCCTGAAATGCAAAAGAGCCGCCTCATGGGCGGCTCTTTTCGTATCCGTTGCCGGAAGAAGCGACGCCGCGCTTTGGGCGGCCGGTTCTCTCAGTGCTGCTGGACGAAGGTCGCTTCGTACTGGCCGTTCTCGGATTCGTCGAACAGCTCCAGCACCTTCGGATGACGCAGCGGCGCACCTGTATCGTCGGGCAGCAGGTTCTGCTCCGACACGTAGGCGACGTATTCGGTTTCGTCGTTCTCGGCCAGCAGGTGATAGAACGGCTGGTCCTTGCTCGGCCGGATGTCCTCCGGAATCGATTCCCACCACTCGTCGGTGTTGTCGAAGATCGGATCGATATCGAAGATCACGCCGCGGAACGGGTAGAACCGATGGCGGACCACTTGTCCGATGGAATATTTGGCGAGACGGATCTTACTCATTTCGGCACCAGTAGCAGCTTTGCGTGGTTCGGCGCCGGCGAGCTCAATCCCCGCAGTCTGCGCTCGAGCACGTTTACGAGAATAGCGCATGTCTGCTCCCCCTTGCTGTAGCAGCAATCGCACGATTGCTTTCAAAACGCATACGCGGCGG
>JAEZBU010000067.1 GCA_023426855.1 Pseudomonadota bacterium
TCTCGCGCCCTTCCGGCGCGGCGAACACCAAGCGCCCATCATTGTCCCAGCCCTCCCAACAATAACGCGGCCGAAACTGCACACCCATCTCGCCGAGGCGCCGCAGCCAGGTGCGCAACAGTGGCGAGGTTTTCATCGCGGTCGGAAACACGCGGCCGCTTGTGCCGACGAAGGTCGGCTGTCCCAGGTCCTCGGCCCAGGCCCGCAAGGCGTCGGGCGAGAACGATCGGATGATCGGCTCCAGCGGCCGACGCGCTGCGCCATATCGGCTGAGAAATGTCTCGATATCTTCGCTGTGCGTGAGGTTGAGGCC
Organism: Pseudomonadota bacterium; assembly: GCA_023426855.1. Lineage (GTDB taxonomy): Bacteria > Pseudomonadota > Alphaproteobacteria > Rhizobiales > Hyphomicrobiaceae > ZC4RG25. The sequence continues at coordinate 314 of JAEZBU010000067.1, forward strand.
GCCACGTCCAGCCAACAAGAATTTGCGCCCCAGCGACGGCATGCTGTCGAAAACGGTGACTGATCGGCCGCCTGCTGCGATGGTCTCGGCCGCCATCAAGCCTGCCGGACCGCCTCCGATAACCGCGACGTCGATATGTGGGGTGTCGTGCACAATGGGCCGCGATTTCTGAAGGTTGGGAGGAACGCGCGCATCATGGGCGCCCGGTCACGTATCATCGGCGGCGCCGGCTGACAACACTGGCAATCCAGCCCTGGTTATCCCCACATCCGTGTCTGACATGGGGTGCCGCGGCGCGCACGTTGGTATAGCGAGGCCTGTCGCGAGCGCGCAGGCGACATACAATTGGCGGGTTTCCCGGATTGCCGATAGCGTGCCCGCGATCGGTGCGGGGGCTGGAAAGACAAGGTGAGCGATGGACAAGATCAACCGGCGGATTGCGGAGGAGCTTGGGGTCGGCGTGGGGCAGGTGGCTGCCGTGGTCGAACTGCTCGGCGAGGGCGCGACCGTGCCGTTCATCGCGCGCTATCGCAAGGAGAAGACCGGCGGTCTCGACGATACGCAACTGCGCAAGCTGGACGAGCGACTCGGTTATCTTCGCGATCTCGAAGACCGCCGCGCGGCCGTTGTCAAAAGCATCGAATCCCAGGGCAAGATGACCGCCGAGCTGGCGCGTCAGATCGATGGCGCGGCGACCAAGGTTCAGCTCGAAGACATCTATGCGCCGTTCAAGCCGAAGCGCCGGACCAAGGCGCAGATGGCCCGCGAGGCCGGTCTCGAGCCGTTGAGCGAGGCGCTGCTGGCGAACCCATCACTGTCGCCGGAAGCGGAGGCCGCCAAGTTCATCAGCGCCGAGCGCGGCGTTGCGGACGCGGCGGGTGCCCTTGACGGCGCGCGCCATATCATCATCGAGCGCATGACCGAGACCGCGAGCCTGGTTGGCGGCCTGCGCGAATGGATGTGGTCGGAGGGCGAGCTGACCTCGAAGGTGCGCAAGGCCAAGGCCGATGACAAGCCCGAGGAGCGCGCCAAGTTCTCGGATTATTTCGAGTTCGGCCAGCGCGTGAAGGATATCCCTTCACATCGCGCGCTTGCCATGCTGCGCGGTCACAACGAAGGCGTGCTCGATCTCGGCTTGGACGTCGCGCATGCAGCCAAGCAGCCACATCCAGCCGAAGGTTGGATCAGGACCGCCTTCAACATCGCGGATCGCGGCAGACCGGCGGACGCCTGGCTGGGCGAGACCGTGCGGGCGGCCTGGAAGGACAAGCTGGCATCATCGACGCAATCGACGCTGCTGGCGCGCCTCAAGGAGCGCGCGGACGCCGATGCGATTACCGTGTTTTCAAGCAATCTCAAGGATCTATTGTTGGCGGCTCCGGCCGGTCCGCGTGCCACGATGGGTCTCGATCCAGGTATTCGCACCGGCGTCAAAGTCGCGGTGGTCGATCGCACCGGCAAGCTGGTCGATACGACGACGATCTATCCGCACGAGCCGCGCCGCGACTGGAACGGTTCGCTTGCGACGCTCGCCGCACTGTGCCGCAAGCATAAGGTCGAGATCGTCAGCGTCGGCAACGGAACGGCCAGCCGCGAGACCGACAAGCTCGTCGCCGAACTGATGACGAAAATGCCGGAGCTGAAGCTGACCAAGGTGATGGTGTCGGAAGCCGGTGCCTCGGTGTATTCGGCCAGCGAACTGGCGGCGAAGGAGTTTCCGGATCTCGATGTCAGCCTGCGCGGCGCGGTGTCGATCGCGCGGCGTTTGCAGGATCCGCTGGCCGAGCTGGTCAAGATCGAGCCGAAGGCGATCGGCGTCGGCCAGTATCAGCATGATGTCGACCAGACCGGCCTGGCTCGTTCCCTCGATGCGGTTGTCGAGGATTGCGTGAACTCGGTTGGTGTCGATGTGAATACGGCGTCGGCGCCGTTGCTGGCGCGGGTTTCGGGCCTCAATCAGACGCTGGCCTCGAATATCGTGGTGTTTCGCGATGCAAATGGCGAATTCAAATCGCGGGCAGCGCTGAAAAAGGTGCCGCGCATGGGTCCGAAAGCGTTTGAACAGGCGGCGGGATTTCTGCGCATCATGAACGGCAAAAACCCGCTCGATGCGTCGGCCGTACATCCCGAAGCCTACGAAGTCGTCGAGAAAATCGCCGCCTCCACCAATCGGCCATTGAAGGATCTGATCGGCGATTCCGCGTTTTTGCGAACGGTGAAAGTTGCGCAATTCGCCGACGACAAATTCGGGCTTCCGACGGTCAAGGATATCCTTTCGGAATTGGAGAAACCGGGACGCGATCCGCGGCCGGAATTCAAAACCGCGACTTTCATGGAAGGCGTGGAGAAAATTTCCGATCTGAAGCCGGGAATGCAGCTTGAAGGCGTGGTGACCAACGTCACCGCATTCGGCGCGTTCGTCGATATCGGCGTGCACCAGGATGGCCTGGTGCATATTTCGGAGCTGGCGGATCGTTTCGTGAAAGATCCGCGAGAGGTCGTAAAAGCCGGTGACGTGGTGCGCGTGAGGGTCAAGGATGTCGATGAGGGCCGCAAGCGCATCGCGCTGACGATGAAGTCGGGCGCCATCGATCGCTCCGGCGGGGGCGGTTATTCCAACAGTAGTCCGCCTGCTCGCGATCATAAGCCGGTGCGGCAGGCCCCGGAAGCGGCAGGCGAAAGCGCGCTGGCCGCAGCTTTGCGGCGCGCCCAGAACCGCGACTGATGGCAATGGCAGGGCAGGACCTCATGCAAATCTACGTCGATGCGGATGCCTGCCCGGTCAAGGATGAGGTCATGCGCGTGGCTGAGCGTCACGGGCTACCCGTGCATTTCGTGGCCAACGCGTGGATGCGGTTGCCGGCCAGTCCTTTGGTGCAGCGGGTTGTCGTCGCGGAGGGTGCCGATGCTGCGGATGACTGGATCGCAGAGCGTATTACCGGCAACGATATCGCTATAACCGCTGATATTCCGCTCGCGTCCCGCTGTTTGAAGGCCGGCGCGCAGGTCATCGGTCCGACCGGCAAGCCGTTTACGGATGCCGGCATCGGCATGGCGCTGGCCATGCGCGATTTATCGGCTCATTTGCGAGAAACTGGCGAAAGCAAGGGCTATAACGCGAGTTTCACGAAGCGCGACCGCTCTCGTTTTCTCGAATCCTTAGAGGAAGCCGTCCAGCGCGCCCGCCGTCGGTCCGGTTAACCCAATCCGAATGGCAGCAATTCAGTTTTCGTATAGATTCCGTTATCTGATGAGTGGCGGATATCGGAGTCATCTATGTTGCGCGCAATTTCTTTGAGTGTCGGAACCATCGTCTGCGCATTCGTCGCCAGCGCAAGCGCGGCTCAAGCGCAAGGATTGCCGCAAAGATTTCAAGGCGTCTGGCAGGTTATCGAAAACGATAATATCACGTGCAAGAAATCCGATTGGGAAGGCAATCGCGATGATACGCACGTGCACATCGACGCGCGTGAGTTCACGGCAGTAGAATCATACTGTCGCATAAGGTCAGTCCGTAAGCACAAGAATGACCTGGATTATATGTCTGTCCGTTTGCAGCTCTCGTGTTCAGGAGAGGGCAATTCCTGGCAGGAGACGGCCATCTGGCAAATCAAGCAGCTGGGTGGCCACAAAACTTTGCTCACAGTCGCGATCAGCGATAGCCGGCCGCATATCATGACGTACCGGTGGTGCCCCTAATTCGTCATGGGCTATTCGTCTGTCGCCAGTGATTGATTGCATCTTCTGCCTTCGAGGCGTAACGCACGTCTGGCTTTCGCAAACCGGATAGCAGCAGCACGCGGCGCACGTTCCTGGCTGTCCCGGCGAAATACACCTTGGTTCCCGAGTGCCGAAGCTTTTGCACGAACGACTCCAGCGCCTTCGCGGCGGTGCTGTCGACGATCGGGACATCCGAGAAATCGAGCACAAACACCTGAGGCGGCGCACCGATGCGATCCAGCACGCTGGACACCGTGGCCGTTGCGCCAAAGAAGAACGCACCCGAGATGCGATAGATCACGATCTCGCCGCTCTGCTGCATGTGATAAGCAGGTCGCCCGGTGTCGGCGGCATCTTCTGGGATGACCTGACTGCCCGTCGCGACCTCGATGGCTTCTGCCATGCGATGCAGGAACACGAATGCGCCGAGCGTCACGCCGACGCCGATGGCCACAACCAGATCGACGAAGATCGTCAGCAGGAAGGTTGCCAGCAGCACGGTGGCGTCCCCCCAGGACGACCGCAGCAGGCGCCAGAATTCGTGCCGTTCAGCCATGTTCCAGGCGACGACGGCCAGCACCGCGCCGAGGGCTGCCAGGGGGATGTAGCCGGCAAGCGGCGCGGCAACCAGCATGAACAGCAGCACGTACAGTGCATGCATCATGCCCGCGACCGGGCCGTATGCGCCCGAGCGGACGTTGGTCGCCGTTCGCGCGATCGTGCCGGTGGCGCACATGCCGCCGAACGAAACGCTGGCAATGTTGGCGGCGCCCTGGGCGACCAGTTCGCAGTTAGAGCGATGCCGGCGCCCGGTCATGCCGTCGGCAACGACAGCCGACAGAAGGGATTCAATGGCGCCGAGCAGCGCGATGGCAATGGCGTCCGGCAGCACGGCCTGCATCTTGGCGAGATCGAACGCCGGCAGCGACGGTGCTGGCAACGTGCGCGGAATGCCGCCGAAACGCGTGTCGATGGTCGCGACGTCGAGGCTGAGCAGGAATGTCAGCAGCGCCGTCACGCCGACCGCGATGAGCAGACCCGGCGCTTTCGGGCGGTAGTGCTTGACGCCGAGAATGATGGCGATCGCGACTGCGGACAGCGCAACGGTGGCCGGGCTGATGGTGCCGATGTGGGCGGCGATGGCCTGGATCTTCGGCAACAGCGCCGCCGGTTCCTTGGCGATGTCGAGCCCGAGCAGTTCCTTCACCTGGCTGGCGAAGATGATCGTTGCGATGCCTGCCGTGAAGCCGACGGTGACGGGGAATGGGATGTACTTGATGTACGAGCCGAGCCGGAGAAAACCGACGGCCATCATCATCACGCCAGCCATCAGCGTGGCCAGTACCAGACCGTCATAGCCGTGCCGTTCCACGATGGTAGAGATGAGGACAATGAAAGCGCCGGCCGGCCCGCCAATCTGGAAACGGCTGCCGCCAAACGCGGAAATCAGGAAGCCGGCGATAATCGCGGTGTAAAGACCCTTGTCCGGCGAAAGGCCGGAGCCGATGGCGATGGCCATCGACAGTGGCAGGGCGACGATCGCAACCGTCAGGCCCGCAAGCGCGTCGGCGCGGAAGTTCTGCCAGCTATAGCCTTCGCGCAGAACGGTGATCAGTTTCGGCGAAAACTGTTCGGTGAAACTGAGCCGCGCCGGTCTCAGGTGGGTGGTCGCGGACGCGTCCATAGTCTCCGTCTCGTTGTATCAAGGATCGGCGGGATCGTCGGCAGGTTCGTCGGCGGTCTCCGTCGCAGATCGATCGTTTTGGTCAGTGGTGGCAATCAGACCTTGGTTTTGCGAGACCCGCGCACGGCGGTTGGCCCGACTGTCGTCACGGTCGTGGCTGCAACCTTCAGGCGGACTCCGCGGCCCGTGCCTTGGCTGGGTGAATTCTCCCCGATTAGTTCAATTCCGGCTTGGTCGAAAGCCTCGACCACTTTCATCAGCGTATCGACGACACCGCGCACGTTGCCATGGCTGGCTTCCATCCGCTGGATGGTCGGCAGCGAGACATCAGCCAAATCGGCCAGCGTCTGCTGGTCGATGCCGAGCAGTGCGCGCGCCGCGCGCATCTGTGCCGCTGTGATCATTTGGATATCCCTGGCATGTAAATATAAGCATAACAAACATTGATCTTGATGTCTAGAACATCAATTTAGATGCGTAGCGCGTGCTTTGTGAATGGCCCGGAGCAGGCCTTGCCAAAGTCTATGCAACGTTTGCGGACACTCGGCCAAATGGCGTCCGGTCGACGACAGATCCATCCATACGAAATGTTCAATGTGTCGCCTGTAGAAGTCAGGAGCGGCTTGCTGGTCTCGTTCGATTGAGCGGGAGCACGGTTGCGTCGTTCTTGGTGTGGTGATTGCGGGCCTCGCGACATGAGCAAGACTGGAAAAGACTACGTTGTGGTCACGCAGGCGCCGGCACTCGGTCTGGGCGACGGCCGGTTTGTCACCGAAAGTGCCTATGCGATCCACCTCAAAGCCCTACGGGCCGATCTGGGGGCGGATTTCTCGCGACTGATTGTCGTCGCCCCGGAAATGCAGAAATCCATCTACGAGAAAAATCCGAACGCGTTTGGATGCATCGCGGAAGAAGCCGACGGTATTGCATTTGTGCCTGCGCACAAAAATGGAGCGTCGCCCGCGCAATTCTGGACGAAAGAGCTGATCCCGTTCTGGAAGAGATTGACGGGTGTTTTGTCCAGTGCCGAGTATGTGCAAACGGGTTTGGCGTCGGACATTAAAGTTCCATATCTGGCCCTCGTGAACGCGAGGGTTTGGCTGAAGAAAATTCCGTCAACGTTTATGATTGACATAGATTTCAGGCAGATGAGCCAGCGCTTCTATCGGACCGGTGTTTGGTCTCGAAAAAGCTATCTGGTGAATAGGATCATTTATGATCCTTTTAAGAGTCTGCAGCTTTGGCTGGCCGTTCGGGGCAGCAATCTCACGCTTTTAAAAAGTCCGAGCATGGTTGCTGCTTATGGAGCAGGTCGACCTCAGGTGAAGGACTTTCTCGATGCCGCGCATAGTACGCGGGATGTTGTAACCCAGGAGCATCTCGAAAATCGGCTCGTGGCGCGTGAGGAAGGCAACCGGCCACTGGAGGTGGTCTATTTCGGTCGTTTTGTGCCCTATAAGGGTCTCGATCTTGCGCTGGACGCCGTGGAACACGCAAGGCGACGCGGCGCAAATATTAGGCTGACATTTATCGGCAGCGGTGAATGTCTCGAAAGTCTGCGGCAGCGCGCAGAAACGCCGGAGCTCCGAGATGCCGTTACGTTCGTCGCGCCGGTTCCTTATGGGCCTCAGCTATTCGATCTGATTGATCGCGCCGATGTCACGATTGCGGCGCCTAAAACTGAAGACACGCCGCGCGCCGCGCTCGATTCCATGGCTCGCGGTTTGCCTATCGTTGCCTTCGATATCGACTACTTCAAGAATTTGGCCGACAAGAGCGGCGCGGTTGTTCTGGCGGAATGGCCGTTACCCGAAAGCTTGGCCGAACGGCTTGTTGAGCTTGATAAGGACCGTTCCAGTGTCGCGAAGATGGCCCGGCAAGCCGTCGCGTTCGCGCAAGCCAACACGCAAGAGATCTGGCTCCAGCGACGCACCGAATGGACGCGGGCGGCCTATTCGGCAGGGCGGTGAGATTCAGGCATGGTGGCTTCAACAAAAGGCTGCTGTGGCCAGCTTCCACAATGAAGGGCCTGCCCAGCAGGTCAGGGCATATCGCTGAACGCGCAAACCGGTTCCGCACGAATGCGGATCGGATGTGATGCATTGAAAATACGGAAATAAATGGCGCCCCGTTCAGGATGAAACTGGACACCGTTATGTCATTGCGGGCCTTTTATAATTTCATCTCAGCTTTAAAGTGACGCCTCCGCCCGTGGGGCTCGCTTCCGGCAGACATCGGTTGGGATGTCCCCGAGGCATTGAATGCCGTGGCACAGCAGACCTGCTTCATGCGAGTGTCCTTCAAGAGCAACGTAACCAAAAACTTATGGGAATGAGCGACCGCATCGAGTGGATCAGCGTCGGCCTCAGTGCTTTGGCACTGGTTGGGGTCATGTTGGGCTTTGCTGGAGTACACGTGGGTGTCGAGAGCCTAGCCTCGACCGGCTTTGGTCTCGTCTATCTCGCAGGTGGACTTCCGGCAACGTGGCGCGCTGTTGTTGAACTTTGGCGCGAGCGCACTCTTGATATCGATCTTCTAATGGTCATTGCGGCACTGGCGGCGGCAGCAGTGGGTGCGCCGGCGGAAGGCGCGATCCTGCTGTTCCTGTTTAGCGTCTCGACCACATTGGAAACGCTGGCTATGGGCCGCGCCCGGCGCGAAGTCGCAGCACTCGTGGCGCTCAGACCCGAAACCGCGCTTCGTAGGACTGCGTCGGGCGGTATCGAGGAGGTGAGGATCTCGGGGCTCAAGGTCGGCGATGTACTGGTTGTGCGGCCGGGCGCCAAGATCCCAGTTGACGGCGTTATCCTCAGCGGCGACGGCCACCTCGATGAATCGAACGTCACCGGTGAATCGATGCCTGTGCGCAAAGCCGCCGGGGCGAAAGTTTTCGAGGCCACGGTCAACCACAGTGCGGTCCTGGAGATGCGCGTCACCGCCACCTCCAGTGACAGTACGGTCGCGCGCATGATCCGGCTTGTCACGGAGGCGCAAGCCGCACGCGCACCATCGGAGCGGTTCAGCGCGTGGTTCGGTCAGCGTTACACTGTGGCCGTTCTGGTTGGTTCAATATTGATTCTTGGTGTGCTCCTCGGCCTGGGCAGGGGATGGGATGAAGCTATCTATCGCGCCGCGGTCGTCTTGGTTGCTGCCAGCCCTTGTGCAATCGTCATTAGCGTTCCGGCAGCGATCCTCTCCGCACTTTCGGCGTCGGCAAGAGGCGGAGTGCTTTTCAAAGGCGGGGCGGCACTTGAGAGTTTTGCCGCGGTCACTCAATTCGCGTTTGATAAGACTGGAACATTGACGACCGGCCGGCCCGAGGTGACGGCCGTCGTATCGCCAGCAATGCCGGAGAACGAGTTCCTGAGCCTGCTGGCTGGATTGGAAGCCCATTCCGAGCATGGCATCGCTGCGGCAGTTCGCCGTGAAGCTGAGCGGCGCGCACTTGCGCCTGCGGACATGGCGGATGTGACTGCACACCCGAGCGAAGGCATCACCGGAAGGGATTCGGCGGGCATGGCCTGGGCCGGCAATCCGCGCATGTTGGCGCGCATGGGCGGTGATATATCGGGTGCCGCCTTTGACGCTATCACCGCTCGCGCGGAAACCGTCATCTGGATGGGGCGTGGCGCAAAAGTTCTTGGGGCTGTTACGGTCGCGGACGCCGTTCGAGGCACCTCGCGCGAGGCCCTTGATGCGCTGCGCGGAGCGGGGGCCGCCCGGATCATGATGATGACCGGCGACCGACGGCCTGTCGCCCTGCGGGTGGGCAAAGAGCTCGGCCTGTCGGCAGAAGATATCGAGGCTGATCTCCTGCCGCACGACAAGGTCCGGCTCGTTGATGCCATGTCGAGGACAGGCAAGGTTGCCTTTGTCGGCGATGGCGTCAATGACGCGGCGGCGCTGGCCAGAGCGGACGTCGGCATAGCCATGGGCGCGGCGGGCAGCGAGGTGGCGGTACAGGCTGCCGATGTTGCGTTAATGTCGGAAGACATGGCGCGATTGGCTGCTGCGCATAAACTTGCTCGGCGGACGGCGCGTGTTATTCGCCAGAATCTGACTTTCGCTATCGGGGCGATGCTGGTGCTGGTGTCCGGCGCGCTATTCTTCGAGCTGCCGTTGCCGCTGGCTGTCGTTGGTCATGAGGGCGGCACGGTCCTGGTCGTGCTCAATGGTCTGCGCCTGCTTTTCGATCCGATTCGCGGAAATGGGCGGTCGCCGAAGGCTCATGCGACTGACGCGCAGGTGAGCCGCGAGCTCCGGTCCGAAGCGTGAGCGGAGACTGCCGGGCTTCGGCACAGCGGTGATGGGCGGCAACACGGACGTGAACCTCCAGAACGCGGCTCGTTCTTCTCGCTCTACGAGAACCATGCGAAGCGCCTGGAACCGGCTGCCGGTGCCCAGCTTTGTTCTGGAATGGTGGAAATTTGGCGCCCCGTAGGGGACTCGAACCCCTGTTACCAACGTGAGAGGCTGGTGTCCTAGGCCACTAGACGAACGGGGCAACGCCGATGCCGGGAAGCTATAAGTGAGGCGGGCCGCGCAATCAAGCGGCGATTTGGCCGATTTGTGACACCGCGCCGTGGCCGCCCCGTCCCGCGCAGCATCTTCGTCGGGTGTGCTATTACCGTGGAACTTCGGGCGCAAGCTCGATGCGGCTGATGATCCGGCCCGTCGTCAGGTTCACGATCAGGATGCCGGATTGCGCCGGGGTCTCGTACTGGATCGTCAGCCGGTCGCCTGAAATCGCGGTCTGGCGTATGACTGCACCGGTCGGCAGCGCGACATTGACGCTCTGCGGCGCGGCTGTGGTGGTCTGGCCGCGTCCGGGCTGCAGGGCGAGGTAGGCGATGCGCCCGATGACCACGCCGAAGCCGACCAAAAGAAGGATGCCAAGGCTGATGACGACGATTTTGAGGACGCGAACCTGGCGGGGATCCGGCGCCTCCGGGAGATCATCGGCCGAACCCATCGGTTCAGGGTCTTTCGCCATCTGCACGTATCCTCATTTCAAGGCCGCGATCGCCCCATGACGCAACCTACCGACCGCCTGCACCTCGAGGTTCCCCCGGAGGAGGGTGGCCAACGGATCGACAGGTTCCTGGCATCGCGATTGGAGGACTTGAGCCGCTCGCGGATCCAGGCGCTGATCAAATCAGGCCACGTTCGCGACCGCGCCGGGACCATAAAAGACCCCGGTGCCAGGGTCAAACCGGGCGATGGGCTGATCCTGGATATTCCACCGCCCGCTCCGGCCGAGCCGGAACCGCAGAACATCGCTCTCGACGTGGTGTTCGAGGATGCGGACGTCATCGTGATCGACAAGCCGGCCGGACTGGTCGTGCATCCGGCGGCAGGGCACGCGTCGGGCACGCTGGTCAACGCACTCATCGCGCACTGCGGCGACAGCTTGTCCGGTATCGGCGGCGTCATGCGGCCGGGCATCGTGCATCGTCTCGACAAGGACACGTCCGGATTGCTCGTCGTTGCCAAGACCGACATTGCGCATCGGGGCCTGGCCGAGCAGTTCGCCTCGCATGGCGCCGACGGACGGTTGGAGCGGGCTTACACGGCGTTCGCCTGGGGAGAGTTCACGCCGGTGCGCGGCAGCATCGACGCGCCGCTGGGACGAAGCCAGCAGAACCGCACCAAAATCGCCGTCACGCGGCCTGGCCTGGGGCGGGAGGCGCGCACGCATTATGAGGTGCTGGCGACATATCCGGGTCGTGATGGCAGCTTGGCGGTGACCAAGGTGCGGCTGATGCTTGAAACCGGGCGCACGCACCAAATTCGCGTGCATCTGGCGCATATCGGCCATCCGCTGCTGGGCGATGCCACATATGGGGCAGGCTTTGCCGCAAGCGCCCGGCGCCTTGATGAACCTGCGCGGGAGGCGCTGCAGGCGCTCAGCCGGCAGGCGCTGCACGCGGGCATACTGGCATTCGAGCATCCGCGGACGCGCAAGCGGCTAAAGTTCGAAAGTCCGCTGCCGGTCGATCTGAAAATACTGGAAAATGCGCTAAAAGCTTGATTCACCGGCAAAGCAATCACCACTGTTAAGCTCGCGTTCAGGTTGCGATTGCGAAAGTCCCTGGCAGGGTGCCGTGGAACTCCAGGTCTGCAAGTCCGTTGAGATCTGTAGGAATGCGGTGGGCGCGACGGGACATGGTGCAGCACACAATGATGTGTTTTGAAAGCAACGCTGTCTCGGTTTAATACATAGCGTCCGGCCTCGTGACGTTTTGATGTGAACAGGTTCGCGTTGGAGCGGTCCGGGGGCTCTGGTTGAACGACTGGACGGCTGGACTGGAAGGACGATGACAGCGAAAGCTCTGCCGACAATTGCGGGTGGGTCCGTTGGACTGGCGCGGTATCTCGAAGAGATCCGTCGCTTTCCCATGCTCGAGCCTGGCGA
>JAEZBU010000300.1 GCA_023426855.1 Pseudomonadota bacterium
ATTGCGTCCTGAAAGCCGGTCGCGTCGCGCAGCAGCGTCGTGACATCGCGGAACATGATGCCCGGCTTCGGATAATCCGGGATGGTGCGTATCAGACGCTTCAAATGCTGCAACCTTACCTCCTCGATGCCAAATTGGCGGCGCAAAGTAACAATATTGGTGGACGGACGGTAGGGAGTTGCGTGTGGGTTGCGGGACGGCGTCGCCGGGGGATGCGAGCGCTATATCCTGCACTGTAGCGGTTGAAGGATAGTGTCATGGCCATTTCCGATCCTCCATTTGGCACCGTCATCGCGGATGGCGGGCCGGACGACCTTCCGCGTACGCTGCGTCGGGCGCGCGATGAGCGCGAACGCGAGGTGCGGGAGCGCCAGGCCGCCCAGGAGCGTGAAGCCCGCGAGCGTGAGGCGCGCGAACAGGCGCTGGCGTACCACGCGTACGATCAGGACCTGGCGGCGTATGGACCGCCGGCCGTATCCGTTGGTCGCCTCGATATTCCGTTTTTCCACCTGATGAGATTCTTTCTCAAGGCAGTGTTTGCCGCTGTGCCGGCGTTGATCGTGCTTGCGGCCATGCTGTGGATGGGCGCGCAGGCGGTGCAGGCCTATTTCCCTGACCTTGTGAAGATGCAGATTCTGATTCTGTTCCCGCCGAATTGAGACGTTGGTATCTCGGGCGGATGACAGTTTTATTGCCGCTCAGCTTTTGAGAACGCGGCCCGCGATTGCATCCAGTTTTGCCGCCAGGGCCGGATCGCGTTTGTCCGGCGCGGTGATCAGCGCCACGTCGAGCGCGCGGTCTGAGCCGATCGGGCAGGGGATGTGTTCGCGCGGGAAATGCGCGGTCAGATGTGCCAGCGCCTGCTGAGCGTGCTCGGTGTTTGTTTTCATCACGGCAAGAACGGCAGCAACATCGACGTGCGTGTGTTCGTCGTGCCAGCAGTCGAAGTCGGTCACCATCGCGATCGTGGCGTAGCAAATCTCGGCTTCGCGGGCGAGCTTGGCTTCCGGCATGTTGGTCATGCCGATCACGTCACAGCCCCATGAACGATACAGATTGGACTCCGCGCGCGTCGAGAACTGCGGACCTTCCATGACGAGATAGGTGCCGCCGCGCTTGTAGTCGAGGTTTGCCGCCTTGAGCGACTGCTCGACCTCGTCGGCCAGCGCCGGGCTTACGGGATCCGCCACAGATACGTGCGCGACCAGCCCATTACCGAAGAAGCTCTTTTCACGCGCGAATGTGCGGTCGATGAACTGATCGACGATCACGAATTTGCCGGGTGGCAGATCTTCGCGCAGCGAGCCGCAGGCCGAAACCGAAACCAGATCGGTCACGCCAGCCCGCTTCAGCGCGTCGATGTTGGCGCGATAGTTGATGCCGGTGGGCGAGCGATGGTGTCCCCGTCCGTGACGCGGCAGAAAGCGAACGGGCAATCCGTCGACCTCGGCGAACAGGATTTCGTCGGAAGGTTCGCCCCAGGGGCTGTCGACCTTTGTCCAGCGCGGATTTTTCAGGTTGGGCAGATCGTACAGGCCGCTACCGCCGACGATGCCGAGTACCGCTTGCGTCATGACCTGCCTCGTTGTTGTCGTGCCAATGCCAACCCCTAAAACAGAAAAGGCCCCGCTGACGAGGCCTTTCCAGTTCAATTCTGTATCAGTGCGGTGCTCAGTGCACCCGCGCCCACAGACGCTTCTTGCCGATGTAAAGCAGCACGGCCGTGACGAGCAGGTACAGAATCACTGCCCAGCCGGTTTTCTTGCGCTGATCATGGTTCGGATCGGCCGTCCACGCCAGGAACGCGGAAACGTCCTTGGCATAGTTCTGAACCGTCGCCGGCGTGCCGTCGGTGTAAGTCACCTGGCCGTCACCCCCAGCAAACGGATTGGCCATGCCGATCTGATGGCCAGGGAAGGCCGCATTGTAATGCATGCCTTCCATGACCTCGACGCCGGCCGGCGGCTTTTCGTGATAGCCGGTCAGCAGGGCGTACAGATAGTCAGAGCCGCCTTCCTGGTAGCTAACAGCGATGTCCCGCAGCATCAGGAACGGATGAAGGTACCAGGACGTGATGTTCTCGGTGTTCCGCGCGCGCGCCATCAACGACAGGTCCGGCGGATAAGCGCCATTGTGCATCGAGCGCGCTTCGTTCTCGTTGGCGTACAGTGGCGGCGGCTTGTCGGACAGACGGCCCGGGCGCTTGAACATCTGGCCTTGGTCGTTCGGGCCGTCCTGCACCTGAACCGATGCAGCCAGCGCCCTTACCGAGTCTTCCGGAAACTCCGGACCACCCTTCTGGGACAGGTTGCGGAACGGGATCCGCTGCAGCTCATGGCAGGCCGCGCAGACTTCGGTGTAGACCTGATATCCACGCTGAAGCTGGGCGCGGTCGAAGGTGCCGAAGAAGCCGGCGAACGGCCAGCTCTGGCGTTCGATAGCAACTGCTTCAGCCGCGTTTGCCGACTGAGCGCCAAGAGCCATCAGGCCGGTCGCCAACAGAACCCGCAGGGTTTTGGACATGGTGATCATAGGTTCGATCCTCACCCTCTCGCCTTCACCGCTTCTCAGCGGCAGCAGCCGCTGTTGCCGTAGGCGCGGCACCGCCGCCTTTGCCCAATACCGCCTCGCTGATCGAGCGTGGCATCTTGGTCGGCGTTTCAATGATGCCGACGATCGGCATGACGATCAGGAAGTGTGCAAAGTAATAGAGCGTGAAGACGCGGGCCCAGAATACGTAGGAACCTTCTGCCGGCTTCGAACCCAGGTAGCCCAGAGCCAAGCAGCTGAAGGCGAACAGGCAGAAGAACCAGAAGTAGATCGGCCGGTACTTGGTCGAGCGAACACGCGAGGTGTCGAGCCACGGCACGAACACCAGGATCGCAATCGCGCCGAACATCGCAAGCACGCCACCGAGCTTCGAGGGAATAGCGCGCAGGATCGCGTAGAACGGCAGGAAGTACCATTCCGGAACGATGTGCGGCGGCGTCACCAGCGGGTTGGCGCGGTTGTAGTTGTCGGCGTGGCCTAGGTAGTCGGGCACGAAGAACACAAACCAGGCGAACAGGATGACGAACACCGACAGCGCGAAGATATCCTTCGAGATCGCGTACGGGCTCATCGGCACGGTGTCCGACTTTGTCTGCGGCTCGATGCCGGTCGGGTTATTCTGACCGCTCACGTGCAGCGCCCAGATATGCAGCGCGACGAGGCCGACCAGGACGAACGGCAGGAGATAGTGGAGGCTGAAGAAGCGATTGAGCGTAACGCCAGAGACCGCATACCCACCCCACAGCCATTCGACGACGGCGGTGCCGACGAGCGGAATGGCGGAGAAGAAGTTGGTGATGACGGTGGCGCCCCAGAAGCTCATCTGGCCCCACGGCAGCGTATAGCCAAGGAACGCGGTGGCCATCATGACGAGATAGATGATGACGCCGATGATCCACAGCACCTCGCGCGGCGCCTTGTACGAACCGTAGTACAGGCCACGGAAGATGTGGACGTAAACTGCGAGGAAGAACATCGACGCGCCGACCGCATGCAGGTTGCGGATCAGCCAGCCGTAGTTCACGTCGCGGCGGATGCGTTCAATCGAGTCGAACGCGTCGTTCGCGCTCGGCACGTAGTGCATGGCCAGCACGATGCCGGTCAGGATCTGCGACGCCAGCACGAACGTCAGGATGCCGCCGAACGTCCAAAGGTAGTTGAGGTTGCGCGGCGTCGGGAAATCAACGAACTGCCCGTGCGCCATGCGCAGAACCGGCAGGCGCTCGTCGAGCCATTGTTCCGGCTTGGATTTCGGCTGGTAGCTTGAGGGATGATTGGACATGTTTCGTCGAGCCCTCAGCCAATCTTGATGCTGGTGTCAGACGCAAACTCGTACGGAGGAATTTCGAGATTGCGCGGCGCCGGACCTTTGCGAATGCGGCCCGACTGATCGTAGTGCGAACCGTGGCAGGGGCAGAACCAGCCGCCGTAGTCGCCTTTGAAATCGTTGAGGCTCTGACCCTTCGGAATGCAGCCGAGGTGGGTGCAGATGCCGACCATGACGAGCCAGTTCTCGTGACCCCTCTTGGTGCGATGCGCGTCCGTCTCCGGATCCGGCAGCTCGTTCAGCGGAGTCGCGATGGAATTCTTGACTTCTTCTGCCGTGCGATTGCGGATGAAGATCGGCTTGCCGCGCCACATCGCGGTGATCGCCTGGCCTTCCTTGATTGGCGCCAGATCGACGTCAATGGAAGCCAGCGCTTGGGTGGAAGAATCCGGATTCATCTGAGCAATGAACGGCCAGAGTGCCATCGCACCGCCGACGGCGGCAAAGGCCGTGCCTGCGATGGTCAGGAAATCTCTGCGCGTCGGCTCCTCGGCATGTGAGGTCAAATTGAGCCTCCCTCATCGCATCTCGTTTGTTTTGGAACCCGCGGCACAGGTTCCAAAACTCTGCCCTAATTCTTGGTGCCGAAAGTCGCGCGATTGAAGCGGAAATTCCAATCAGGTCACAGAAAAAACCTGATCTTGTCACCGCCCGAGTTCGCAGCGAACCCAGCACAGAAACCTATATGTCGGCAGGTCCCCCGCCCTGAACGGCGCTTTTTGCCACGCGCCCTTTTGGCATCCTTTCGCCGGTCTCTCAAGGCATCCGTAGAATTGTTCAAAGAGGCAATTTGGCGCACACCTGTCGCAGGG
>JAEZBU010000078.1 GCA_023426855.1 Pseudomonadota bacterium
GGATGGACTTGACTCGTTCAAGCACCGCCCAAAAGGAAGACTATGTAACTGCCGCGCACGATGCGCACAATGTTGAGCACGTGCGAGAGTTGCACGAGGACAGGAAGGACTTCTTCGTTGAACGCAATGGCGTTCGGTATGCGGGGAGTCACCTTATTATCGATCTGTTCGGGGCCAAGCGCCTCGACGATCTTGCACACGTCGAAGAGACGTTGAAACGGTGCGCGGAAGTTGCAGGGGCGACGCTCCTGAACGTCCATCTGCATCACATGCCGGCGAACGGTGGTGTCGCAGGCGTTGCTGTGCTCGCCGAGAGCCACATCAGCATCCATAGCTGGCCCGAGGCCAACTATGCGGCGCTGGATGTGTTCATGTGCGGCGATGCGAAACCGCATCTGGCTATCGACGTCCTGAAGCAGGCTTTCCAGGCTCGCGACGTCACGGTCAAGGAGCACAAGCGCGGCAAGGAAATGGCTGCCTCTAATTGGCAGGCAGCCGCTTCGAAAGAAGCTCCTGTCCGCGCCGCCAGAATCCGCAAGGCGGCCTAATTCGCCCGCCACCAGTGGAAAACATAGCGCGTGTCGAGACATCGGCACGCGCTTTTCGCGTTTGCACAACGATCGATTGAAAAGCCGGCATGCGCGATGACGGGGCTCTCTCCCCCGCCCATCACGACGTCGCGGCGCGGCATTCCTCATCCGGCGGCAGCGGATCGCAGTCCGTGCTCAGCACGCAAACCTGCATGGCGCGCCGCAACTCGGACGTGTAGGCGCCATCGATTGCGCCACTGTAGAGCTTCAAACCAGCCAGCCCGCACTGATACAGCCTGATCATCCGCTCGCCGCCGAAGCGCATTGCCGCTTCGTAATCGCGCAGCGCACCGGCGGAATCGCCGCCAGCCTGACGGATGTGCGCGCGCGTATCGTAGGCATGCGGGCTCGTCGGCTGGACCTTCAGGGAGAGTTCGACATCCGGCAGCCCCTGGGCCGCACGGCCGGACTTGAAATAAGCCCAGGCGCGATTGTTCAAGGCCACGGCAAAGTCGGGCACGAGTTGAATGGCGGTATTGTAGTCATTGATGGCGACGTCGTATTCACCACGCAACGAATAGGCCAGGGCCCGCATCGCATAGGCGGAACTCTGCGTCTGCTGCGTGATACCGGGTTGCTCGAGCAGTTCGGAGCAGGCCGTGATGCGCCGCTCGTTGTCTGCCGTAAAGCACTCGTGATCGTCCATCGCGCCGGAAGCCCAACTCCAGCCGGTGCCTGCAGCGATGAAAAGGCCGGCGAGTGCCGCCGTCCAACGTTTCATGACCCCGAACCCTTTTTCTATCTCGCCAGCAACCTATATGGCCAACCGCGCTCCGTCTCGCCTCTTTTCACGTCGATTCAATGGCGTTGCTGTCAGCGCATGGCGCCGCATTTCGGATGCTGCACGCTTTGGCATGTGCCGCGACGCTGCGGATCACCGACCGGCCGGATATGCCAAATCGCCCATCGACAGGGCGCGAGCGGTCGAGAGGTGCGAACCGCGGAACCGTCCCTTCGACGATGCGTTCCCTTATTGGCGGCGCGGCCGACTGCAGTCTGGCGTTCGGCCTGAGATGGTCGTCAGAAGTGACCAGAAGCGGGAGAAATCATGAGAAGAGCTGACCTCGTCGAACTTGCCCAATCGACCGGTTTTCCCAGGATCAGCCTTTATATTCCAACGCATCACACCTACCCCTCCATCGAGCAGGATCCGATCAGACTGACGACAGCCTTGAAAGAGGTCGAGCGTCAGCTTGCGGCCACCGGAATGCGTCGGCCGGAGATCGAGGATCTGTTGGCGGAAGCCAAGGGACGAATTCCAGCCAAGATGTTCTGGCGTTATCAGGACAAAGGCTTGGCGGTGTTAATCGAGCCGGGCCAGACCCATTGGATCAAGCTGCCGCAAACAGTGCCCGAGCTGGCTGTTGTTGCCACCCGCTATCATCTGCGGCCGATGATCCCGATGTTCCGCAACGGCGAGCAATTCCACGTTCTCGCGATCACGCGCGACAGCGTGCGCTTCTTCGATGGTCGCGCGCGCGAAATGATCGAGGTCGATGTCGAAGGCATGCCGCGCGGCATCAGCGAAATCATGGAACGGACGAACTTCCAGGATGACCTCGGTTTCCATGCGCGCGATCGCAGTGATCCGATGAGCGGCGGCACGATCGCAAAGTATCATGCGCTCGGCGTCAGTCCGGTCGATTACGAGGACGTGGAGCTGGAAAACTTCCTGCGCGAAACCGCCAAGGCGGTCGAGCATCATCTCGCCCGTAGCGAAGCGCCGCTGGTGCTGGCCGCTAAATCTCGCGTGCTCGGCAAACTGCGCAAACACGTCAGCTACCGCCATTTGGCCGACGGTGACATTCAGACGGATCCCGTCGCCCTGGGCGACGAGGAACTGCACGCCAAAGCCTGGTTGATCGCGGAACCCATTGTCCGCGCGGATCGCGAAGCAGCCCGCAAACGGCTCCGCGCACAGATGACCGGTGGCGCACCCAGCGCCGCCCATGAAATCCAGACGCTGATGCGCGCGGCAATCGAGGGGCGCATGGACAGCGTATTTCTGGCCCCAGACGCCAACGTTTGGGGACACTTCGATGACGCGTATCAGGTGCTGCGTCTGGACGGACAGCCCGGCCCCGACAACGAAGACGTGCTCAACCGCCTAGCGATGGAAACGCTCAATCGCGGCGGCGACGTCTTTACGCTGCCCGAGGACATCCAGAAGAAAGCAGGGCCTGCAGCGGGATTATTCCGCTACTGAATGGCGGATAATATCAGCAACATTTTTATCAAATGCGAACCGTCAAAATATAAGGGCGGCGCCAGAATAAGCGCCGCCCTTGTTATTTAAAATTGATCCATTGCTTTAATCCGGTTGCGGATCGAATTTCATGACGCTGATCCGGCGCACACTGGTCGCTTGCGGGCCTTGCGCGCTCTCGCCATAAGCAATCGTAAGCTCGACGGGATCGCCGACACTGAGTTTGTCGAAACCCGTATCGAGCACGGCATTGCGATGGAAATAAACTTCCGGGCCATCACTGACGCTGATGAAGCCAAATCCCTGATCTGAAAGAATACGCGCGATTTGCCCTTGCGGCTTGCCTTCATGCGATTTGACTTCGCCGTGGCGCTGACGCCGCCGCTTCTTGAGCTGGCGTTCAATCGCCGCGAAGCTGTCGCGCAGCGCAACCAACGCATCGTCGTGGGCATTTCGATCGCCGGGCTTGCGGCCGACCACCAGCTCCGTGCCGGGGACGCGTACTTCGATGGTGATTTCGAAGAGTTTTGCGCTTCCGATCGGCCCATTCACATGAACGTGCCATGTCGTGATATCCGGATAGCGCGCCTGAAGTTTATCGGCTTGTTCGTGAACCTTGAACTTGATGGTTTCGGAAGGCTCCATTCCCTTGAAGGACAACTCAATATTGGCTTCCGCCCCATTGTCTCTCATGATGATTTGCCTTGTTCTGCCTTAGGTCTGCTTCAATATTCCCTCTGAGAAAGACGCCAACTATGTGGCGTAGGTTCCCGGCCGAATAAGGATATGTCATCACGGAAAACCGGTCACCTGGAATGCATTATGCACCCCTGATAGATGGGGATGTCTTTGGCAAATATCAAACGTTCACGGACCGGCGCCAAATAGCCTTTGTGCATCATCAGCCGTAGCGTTCCGCGCCGATCCACTGGTTATCCGAATAGCGGTCACCGTGCGCAAAACCAGGCGGCAGTGCTCGCTCGACAGCGGCGCATTGCTCGCGGCTGAGCCCGACATCCGCCGCCGCCGCAAGTTCCGTCAGATGCCCCGCTGAGCGCGTGCCTGGGATTGGAAGCGTATTGTCGCCCTGCGCCAGAACCCAGGCGATGGCGAGTTGCGCTGGCGAGACGTCCCATTCGCTCGCGAGCGCCAGGAAGGGTTCGAGCGCTTTGCGGTTGTGCGAAAAATTCGGCTCGATGAATCTTGGATT
>JAEZBU010000098.1 GCA_023426855.1 Pseudomonadota bacterium
GCGATGGCGTCCGGGAGATCGTGCGTCTGTATGTACCCCTGGAGCGTGGTGCCAACATCCTCCACATTCAGGCTGCGACTGCGCAGGACGGTCAGTTCAGTATCGGCGTTACGGCAAGCCCATTCGACGCCGAGCCTTCGCTCTTCGATCGAGCACCAGTGCACTGCCGGGAGCAATAGGAGAATGCGACGGCAGCCGCGTTCGATCAGATGCTCCCCGATCAATTGGCCGCCGCGCTTGTCATCGACCCGGATGCCGCAAACATCCAGGTCCGTGGGAACGGCATGCTCGTGAAGGAGCACGCACGGCACACCGAGATCTGCCAGCTCATCGAGGATGACGCGCCGCTGCATCTTCGTTCCGGACTGCGCGATACAAAGGCCGTCAGCACCGATCGCCCTCGATTTCAGAGATGCGAGGAGTGCTGCGTGCGCGACGCCCTGGAAGGTTATGGAAATGCCGTGCTCGTTGAGAACGCTCGTCATTCCGGCAAATATATATGTGTGGCAAGGGGTCGCCAGAAAGTCAGGATTGTTGCCGTCGACGACCACGACGCTGATTGAAAGTCGGCCGGAAGGTTGAGCGCTTTTCGCTGGCGCGTTGGGGACATAGTTCAACGTGCGGATTGCCTCTTCGACGCGTCGGCGGGTTTCATCCCGCATCTGATCGAACCGCCCATTGATGACGTTGGAGACTGTCATCATGGAGACGCCACATCGTGCTGCGACCTCGCGCAGCGTAACGTCCGTATTCTTAGAGCGCCGCGACATGCTCATCCCATCATCGGCTACGTCGCCCCGTGCCTGCATGCCGATGGGCGGCAAGCTGGAGGTTGCTGACGACACTGTCGTGACTCGCGCGGGATTATGACCATTTGGTGTCAAGACGCATGTGACGCCCACATTTATTCAGAGTGCACCGCATTGTCATAAGACGGTTTGAGTGCGCCAGTGGCGCCATTCCGTATGGGCAGCCTTGGCGGGAGATAACTGTGGGTACGGAGTCGCTACCACGAAAGGGTAGGCCAGGCGCAGCGGGGGAGGTGCACGGGTTGTCACAATTGAGTTCCTACCTCGTTCGACCATTGCATTGACGCATAGGTGTAACGGATGGGCGCCGTTAACCCTAAAGATCCGTTTTCTTGGAACCCCCGCATCTAATCCTGCGGCACGCTGTTGTGTCCCTGCCGAATGCGCGCTGCTGCGCGCGCGATCGGATTGCAAATCGTCGTGCGGCCCGGGAGAGCGAGCGGAGGAGAGCAATGGCGTTAATTCGGAATGTGCTTCCCCATCAGTGGGACTACAAAATTCCATTCTATAACTATGCGCCCGAAAAGCCTTTGATGCCGGAAAAGCCACTGCCAAGCAAGCCAGTGGTCAAGGAGTCGGTCATCAAGGAGCCGGTCGCCAAAGATAAGTATGCAAAAGATCAATACGAGCCGCCAAAGTACGAGCCTCCAAAGTACGAGGCTCCAAAGTACGAGGCTCCGAAATATCAGCCACCGAAGCATGAGGCCCCGAAGTACGAGCCGCCAAAATACGAGCCCCCGAAGTACGAGGCTCCGAAATATCAGCCATCGAAGCAAGAGGCCCCGAAGTACGAGCCGCCGAAGTACGAGCCTCCGAAGTACGAACCACCAAAATATCAGCCCCCCAAGAATGAGCCACCGAAATACGAGCCGCCAAAGTATGAGCCTCCGAAGAATGAGCCTCCGAAGAATGAGCCTCCGAAATATCAGCCACCGAAGAACGACAAGGATAAGTATCCCCCCGATAAATACGCAAAAGACAAATACTACGACCTGAAGTATCTCGAAGCGCGTACGGCCGACGGCAGTAACAACGACGGAGACAACAATCCCAACAACGACCGCGGCACGCATGATGCTCCGTTCGTTCGGGTAACGCCCAACAGTTACGTCGACGGCATCGGCCAGATGCCCGCCCAGTCCCCTGGTACCGGCGCCGCTACGCCGACGACCCTGCCGGCACCGCGCGCGGTCAGCGATGCGGTGATGGCGCAGGAAGCGGATGACATTCCGAATGCGGCCGGCCTCAACGAATTCTTCCAGTTCTTCGGCCAGGCGCTGACGCACGACGTTGCCGAGGCGGCGACAAGCGCGTCGGGTGATCCGCCACTGTTTCCCGCGGGTTTGCCGTTTCCGTTCGGTCGTACGCCCTTTGAGAACGGCACATCGGCGACAGGTCCACGCCAGCAGATCAACGAGGAAACCAGCTTCCTCGACCTCAGTATGGTCTATGGCAATACTCAGACGATGCAAGATCTCGTGCGCGCCAGCATATTGGATGCGCAGGGCCATGTTATCGGAGAGTCAGCCAAGCTGTTGATGGGCGCCAACGGGCTCTTGCCGACAATTAAGGAGGTTGGCGAAAACTCCAACTTATCGTCATTCGCGGTTTTGGGCATTTTCCGACCCGATGGCTTTGGCGGACTTCCGGATCCGAATGATCCAGACGTCGAGGCATCAGACTTCGAAAACGACTACTTCGCCGGCGACAATCGCGTAAATCAAACACCGCTGTTGGTTTCACAACAGACGATCTGGGCGAAAAATCACAATTACTGGGTCGATGAGCTGGCAAAGAAACATCCAGGCTGGTCTCAGGATCAACTATTCGAGGCGGCTCGCGCGCTGAATGAAGCCAATTGGCAGAAGGTCATCTATGATGAATACCTGCCGAAGCTGCTCGGCGAAAATGCACTTTCCGAATACCAGGGCTATAAATCCAACGTCGATCCGTCGATCATCAACGAATGGACGACGGTTGCCTTCCGGTTTGGTCATGATCAGTCGAGCCAGAACCAGCGACCACTGACGGAAAGTGGTGGGCTTGCCTCGTTCACGCAGTTCACCTTTGCGCTGTTTACGCTATCGGAAGCTTTCGCCGCTGGCGCCGACGGCATCAGGACGGAGGGGGAACTCAACGCCTGGATCCGTGGTCAGCTCGCTGCGCACACGCAGGAGATCGACGGTCTCGTAGTCGATGGCAACCGAAATGCACTGTTCGGTCTCGGCCAAACCGTCGATCTCGAGGTGTTCGATATCCAGCGTGCGCGTGATCACGGCGTATGGAACTACAATCAGCTACGAGAGGGACTGGACCTGGCAAGCTACGCCAGTTTCGATGAGTTCGCTGCCGCCAACGGCGTCGATGCTACTCGGCTGCAGGCCCTCAAGGATGTCTATGGGGACGACATCAACAAGATGGACTCGATTGTTGGTGGATTGCTCGAGGCAAAGCACCTCGATAGCCAGCTCGGCGAGACGTTCACGAAGCTGAACGTCATGCAATTCGAAGCGCTGCGTGATGGAGACCGCTTCTTTTACGAGGAACGCCTGAAGGATTCGCCCGAACTGCTGAAGCAGATCGAATCGACGTCTCTGGCCGATATCATCGAGCGGAATACCGATATTGATTACATCTATCGCGATGCTTTTGCTGCGCATACCAGGCTGAGCGCCAGCGAGGGTAAGCTCGACGGCACCGAAGGCAAGGATCTCGCGATCGGTTCGGATCGTGCCGATGTGATCCAGACTGGCGGCGGTGACGACGATATCTATGGCGGAAAAGGCAACGACAAGATTTACGCGGGCGCCGGCAACGATCTGATCTACGGCGGCGAAGGCGATGACTGCATCTGGACCGGAACCGGATACGATCTGATTGTGTTCGAAAAGAATTCCGGCAAGGACGCGGTCATGGATTTCGATACGAAATACGACACGCTGGATATATCCGCCTACGGCATAGACTCGTGGAATGACATCAAGGGCGCGATGAAAAACACGCCTTTCGGCGTGACGATCAACCTCGACAAATACAACACCGTCGAGCTGGTGGGCGTAAAGGCCCAGGCGCTCACTGCCGATAATTTCGTGTTCGACGATCATTACGCCTACGCCTGACATCGCGACCGTTATGTCGCGTGACAAACACGAAATGCCGGCGCGCAAATCGGTGCGCCGGCATTTCCGAATTTCCTGCATCAGCGAAGCAGTCATCGGGGCGGATGTGTCGAATGGGTGATCGAACAGGCGGCATGCGGCAGGCGCGCAACCGGCTTTCGGCTGTTCTGAGATCCATGGCGGGAGCGTTTTTTGCTGTCGGCATTTTCAGCCTTTTCAGCAATCTCACGATGCTGGTCGCACCGCTCTACATGATGCAGATTTACGATCGCGTGCTGGCGTCCGGCAGCAAGGAAACGCTGATCGCGCTGACGATCCTGGCGATCGGCCTGCTGGCTATCAATTCTCTGGTAGAGATTGCGCGGTCGCGGCTGCTTGTGCGGATCGGCGCCAAGCTTGATGAAAAGCTCAGCGCCAATCTGTTCACCTGCGCATTTCAATCGCGATTGGCAGGCAACGAACGGTCATCGAGCGAACCACTGCGCGACCTGGAAGCCGTGCGCTCCTTCCTGACCGGCTCGGGTATCATCGCGATTTTTGATGCGCCGTGGACGCCGATCTATCTCGCGGTGGTTTTCATGTTGCATCCGGTGCTTGGCATTGTGGCCAGTATTGGAGCGCTCATCATCGTGGTGCTGGCGCTGACCAGCGAATTCACGGTGAAAAAGCCACTTCTGGAAGCCGGCCGCGGCTCGCGCAATTCCACGGATTTCACCGATCTTTTGACCCGCAATGCCGAGGCCGTGCACGCCATGGGCATGCTCGGTTCGCTGACGCGCAAGTGGGCGCGGTTTCATCACTACGGCGTCGCATGGCAGGCAATCGCCAGCGATCGCATGGCGGTGCTGCAGTCCATTGCGAAGTTGGTGAGAATGTCGTTGCAGATCGCGATGCTGGGGACGGGCGCATGGCTGGTTCTGGATCACGCCATTTCGGCGGGATCAATCATTGCCGCGTCGATTATAACTGCGCGCGCCCTGGCGCCCGTCGAAATGCTGATCGGTCAATGGCGGCCGCTGGTGAACGCGCGCCAAGCCAGCCATCGCCTGCGGCAAACGCTGGAAAATATCGACGACTTCGACCCGAACCGCACCCGGCTGCCCCGCCCCGGCGGCCGCTTGCAGGTGAGCCAGGCGGGTTATCGTCTCCCCGGCGCCACCGTGCCGCTGTTGAGCAACGTGTCGTTCGATCTGGAGCCTGGACAGGCACTCGGCATCATAGGTCCGAGCGGGGCTGGAAAGTCCACACTGGTCCGCCTGCTGGTCGGGTTGACCGACACCAGCTTTGGCACGGTTCGCCTCGATGGCGCGGAAATCACGAGCTGGCCGCGCGAGGATCTCGGCGCATTCATTGGGTATCTGCCGCAGGACGTTCAGCTCATGAGCGGTACGGTGGCGGCCAACATTTCCCGCTTCGGCGACCACGACTCTCAGCAGATCACGGACGCCGCACAACTGGCCGGCGTGCACGAGATGGTCCTGGAGCTGCCGGACGGATACGAGACGCACGTCGGCGATGGCGGCCGGGCGTTATCGGGCGGCCAGCGGCAGCGGATCGCGTTGGCGCGCGCAGTGTATGGCGATGTGCGGTTGATTATTCTCGACGAGCCGAACGCCAATCTCGATCACGATGGTGAGATGGCGCTGAGGCGCACTCTGCAATGGCTGAAGCACAACCAGCGCACGGTCATCGTGGTTTCGCATACGCCGGCCGTGCTGCATTCGGTCGATCATCTGCTGGTGCTGCGCAATGGCCGTGTCGATCGACTGGGGCCGCGTGATCAGGTGCTGGCCGATCTTGCGCGCAATGCGCCGCCGCGTCCGCTGCCCAACGTACCGCATCAAAGCCCGTCCGTGCAGGAGGCGGCTCATGGCTGACGCGCCGCGCCCCGAAAGGCTCGATCTGACTGAGCACCTGCCGGACGTCGCGGTGCCGACGGGCTATCGCAAATGGACGCTGTTCGGGCTGTTCGCACTCATCGCCGCATTCGGCGGCATGGGCATGTGGGCGGCAACGGCATCGCTCGACAGCGCCGTGGTTGCTGTTGGCAAGGTCACCGTCGCCAGCAAACGCAAGGTCGTGCAGCACCTGGAAGGTGGCGTCATACAGCGGCTGACGGTTCGTGACGGCGACAGCGTGCAGGAAGGCGATGTGCTGATCGAATTCGATCCGACTCGTGCAAAAACGCGCTTTGCGATCGTGCGGACGGGCTATCTGTCGGCGTTGGCGGGCGAGGCGCGGCTCATTGCGGAGCGTGACGGTAAAAGTGCGATCGCATTTCCGGCCGAAGTCGTGAAAGAAGGCGCGCGCGATCCCGAGATCGCAGAGTTTGCGGCCGGACAGCAACGGATCTTCGACACGCGCAAACGGGAGTTCGACGGCCAGACCGATATTCTCAACAGTCGCATCGAACGGCTGAAGGAAGAGATCCGTGGCCAGACTGCGGAACGCGCCGCGGCACAGAAACAGCTCGAGATGGCGCGCGAGGAACTCGCCATCCTGGAGGAGCTCTATCGCAAGCAGCACACGACGCGAAATCGCATCCTCGCGGCGCGACGGGAGGTGTTCCAGCTCGACGGCTCGATCGGCCGGCTTGGTGCGAGCATTGCAGCGTCGGAGAAGGAAATAGGAGAGACCGGGCTCAGCATCGTGCAGACCCGCAACCGGATCATGACTGAGATTGCTGCCGAGCTGAAAACAACGCAGACCAAGGTGCTGGAATTGCGCGAGCAGTATGTCGAAGGTCAGTCGGAAATCGAACGCGCGGTGTTGCGCGCGCCGGTGAGCGGAACGGTGTTTGGCACCCAGGTGCACACTGTTGGCGGTGTGGCGCGGCCCGGCGCGACGCTGCTCGAAATCGTGCCGGATAATGACGATCTCGTGGTTGAAGTTCATCTGCGACCGCAGGACGTGGATCTGGTCGCCATCGGCCAGACGACCGAGGTCCGCTTCAGCACGCTCAAGCAGCGTGCGATGCCGACCGTCGAGGGACGCTTATCCTTCGTGTCCGCCGATACGGTATCGGATCCGCGCGAGCCGCAGCCGTATTATGTGGCCAACGTCGAAGTGAAGATGGCGGAGCTTCACCGCCTGGGTGCGATACGGCTTCAGCCCGGTATGCCATGCGAGGTGCTGATCAAGACCGGTCAGAGAACGGCGCTGGCCTATCTGACCCAGCCGCTGGCGGAAAGTCTCAATCGCGCCTGGCGTGAAAGGTGATGCGGCGCGGTCCGTCGAAGCATCAGCGAGCGCCGTGAAGACGTTTGTCAGTCAACGCTGCCAGCCTCCGCTAGCAGTCTCCGCTGACGGTGTTATGGGCAACATGAAAAACCCCGTCAGTGCGGCTTCGTGGACGTCATCGCGCAGATGTGATGACCATCGCCACACCAGACGCGCTTAGATCGTGCACGCATCCCGTGTCGACGCAAACCTTCCTGCGCGTTCGATGTGCCAGCAATCGCAAGCCCTGGGTGATCTCGATGGCCAAACTCAATATCAACGGAAAAGATCTCGACCTTGAGGTCGATGGTGCGACGCCCCTTTTGTGGGTGATTCGCGAACACGCCGACCTGACCGGCACGAAATATGGCTGCGGCGTTGGCATGTGCGGCGCCTGTTCCGTGCATATCAACGGCGAAGTTCAGCGCTCCTGCATGATCTCGGTTTCGGACGTTCAGGCGACTGACAAGATTGTCACCATCGAGGGTCTGTCGGCCAATGGCGATCATCCGGTGCAGAAAGCGTGGCTCGAACTGGAAGTCGCGCAATGTGGCTACTGTCAGACCGGGCAGATCATGGCCGCAGCCGCTTTGCTCTCGAGTACGCCTAAGCCAACCGATGACGATATCGACACCGCGATGACCAATATCTGTCGATGCGGCACCTACCAGCGTATCCGTCAGGCCGTGCACGCGGCCGCCGGCAACAGCCAGGGTTGAGGAGGGGCGCCATGACTATCACGACAGCACTCTCCCGCCGCAAGTTTCTCGTCACCGCAGCCGCCGCAGGTGGTGGCCTCGCGCTGGGCATCGATGCAGGCGGCATCGGCCGGGCGCTCAGCCAGATCGCAATTGGTAGTTCGGTTGACGGTAGCGAAATCGGCGTCTGGGTTTTCATCAAGCCGGACGAAGAGGTCATCATCCGCATCGCGCGTTCGGAAATGGGGCAGGGCACGCTGACCGGCCTTGCTCAGCTCACAGCCGAAGAGCTCGACTGCGACTGGTCGAAGGTGAAGGCCGAGTATCCGACGCCGGGTGAGAATCTGGCGCGTAATCGTGCCTGGGGCGACATGTCGACCGGCGGCTCGCGCGGCATTCGTGGTTCGCATGATTATGTGCGCCAGGGCGGTGCTGCAGCGCGCCAGATGCTGCTGCAGGCAGCCGCCAACGAATGGAACGTGCCGGTTGGCGAACTGACGGTCGACAAGGGCGTCATCACGCACGCCGCCTCCAATCGCACCACGACCTACGGCAAGATGTCGACGGCGGCTGGCAAGCTGCCGGTGCCGGATCTGAAAACCATGAAGCTGCGCGATCCCAAGGACTGGAAGATCGCCGGCAAACCGCTGAAGCGCCTTGATACCGAGGATAAGCTCACCGGCAAGCTCCTCTACGCGATCGACATCAAGCTGCCGGATATGCTGACCGCGACGATCATGGACGCGCCGGTATTCGGCCAGAAGCTCACCGGTTACGACGAAGCCAGCGTCAAAGGCATGCCGGGCATCAAGGGCATCTATCGCGTCGGCGAGACAGCGGTGGCGGTTGTCGCCGACACGTTCTGGCAGGCCAAGCAGGGACTGGATGCGCTCAATCCGACCTGGGAAGAAGGCCCCAACAACAAGGTGTCGAGCGAGACGATCGCCGCGGTGCTGAATGAGGGGCTGACCTC
This sequence comes from Pseudomonadota bacterium, assembly GCA_023426855.1. Taxonomy (GTDB): domain Bacteria; phylum Pseudomonadota; class Alphaproteobacteria; order Rhizobiales; family Hyphomicrobiaceae; genus ZC4RG25. Next base: position 8,819 of record JAEZBU010000098.1, read on the forward strand.
AAAAGATGGCGTTTCCGTCGGCAATCAGGCCGGCGATGCCGATAAGGCGATTGCAGGCGCCGCCAAGAAACTGGAGGCGGTCTACACCACGCCGTACTGGCATCACGTGACCATGGAGCCGATGAACTGCACGGCGAAGTGGACGGCGGACAAGTGCGAGGTGTGGGTGGCCTCACAGAACGGCGAGGCGTCCCTGGCAGCAGCTGCCGAAGCCGCGGAGCTGCGCCCGTCGCAATGCGAGGTCTACAAGTATCACCTCGGCGGCGGTTTCGGCCGGCGCGGCTTCCAGGACTACGTGACCAAGGCAGTGTTGCTGGCCAAGCAGATCCCCGGCGTTCCGGTGAAGACGATCTGGACGCGCGAAGAAGATATGCGCCAGGGCCGGTTCAAGCCGATCGGTCACTGCAAGCTGGAGGCCGGGCTCGACGATCAAGGCAATCTCGTTGGGTTCAAGATGCGCATCGCCGCGCCGTCGATCATGGCCTATGCGTTTCCGCAGCGGCTGGGTGCAGGAGGCATGGACCCGATCGCGTTCCAGGGGCTCAACCCCGGCGGCGCTGAGGGGCAGATCGGCTACACCATTCCGAACCTGCTGATCGAGCACGCCATGCGCAACACGCACGTGCCGCCGGGCTTCTGGCGCGGCGTCAACAACAACCAGAACGCCGTGTTCCTCGAATGCTTCATGGATGAGGTTGCCAAAGAAGCCGGCAAGGATCCACTCGCGTTCCGGCGGGCGATGATGGCCAATCATCCAAAGCACCTGGCCGTGCTCAATGCGGTTGCCGAGAAGGCCGGCTGGGAAACCACCAAACCGCCGGAGGGTCAGTTCCGTGGCATCGCGCAGCACATGGGCTACGGCAGCTATGTTGCCGCCGTGGCCGAGGTGTCGGTGTCGGACAACGGGCAGCTCAAGATCCATCGTCTCATCATGGGCACGGACAGCGGACACGTCGTCAATCCGGACCAGGTGATCGCGCAGGTCGAGGGATCGGTGGCGTACGGTCTCGGCGGCACCCTTCACCAGAAGATCACCATCGAGGACGGGCGCGTCGTGGAGGACAACTTCCACACCTATCCCTCGATGACGCTGGAGGAGTTTCCGAAGATCGAGACGGTGTTGGTGCCCTCCGGTGGCTTCTGGGGTGGCGTTGGCGAACCGACGATCTGTGTTGCGGCACCGGCCGTGCTCAACGCGATCTTCGCGGCAACCGGCAAACCCGTCCGCTCGCTGCCGTTGGCGGACGTCAAGCTCAGGGCGTGAGTTTACGCCGACAGTCCTCGCTGACAGCGGCCATCGCCATTCTGGCGGTGGCCCTGTTGGCGGTGCCCGGTTCGGCGGAGCCGTTGATCCCGTACGATATCGTGGGTGATGCGATCCCCGAACCGCTCGGCAAGCTTGCCGGTGATCCGGCGCGCGGGAGAATGCTGGTGCTGGATCGCACTGTCGGCAATTGCCTGATCTGCCATAGGGCGCCGGAGCCGGACGAGCGTTTCATGGGCGAGCTTGGCCCCGATCTGTCCGGCGTCGGCCGGCGACTGAGCGAAGGCCAAATCCGTCTGCGCCTCGTCGATCAGAGCCGCCTCAATGCGAAAACGCTGATGCCGCCATATTATCGTGTCGAAGGCCTGACCCGTGTGGCGCAACGCTATCAGGGTAAGCCGGTGCTCGACGCGCAGCAGGTTGAAGATGTGGTGGCGTATCTTACGTCATTGAAAGATTGAGACAGGCAGCGAACATGACGGCTTCAAATGCTTTGCGACATGGACCTACTCGGCGCGAGCTGATCGCCGGTGGTCTTGCCATCGCCTGCATTCCGCTGACCGGTGGTGGCGCCCTCGCGACGCCGCAGGAGATGGAAAGCGCGATCCGCGCGCTGGTCGGCGGCGCGACGGTGACCCCCGGCGGCATGAAACTCGTGCTGCCGGAACTTGCCGAGAACGGCAATATCGTATCGCTGGCCGTGACCGTGGAAAGCCCGATGACCGCGCAGGATCACGTCAAGGCTGTCCATATTTTCTCCGAACTCAACCCGATCACCACGGTGGCGCGGTTTCACCTGTCGCCGCGGGCCGGGCCAAATCCGACGGTCAACACAAACATCCGCCTCGCCGATTCACAGCGCGTCACGGCAATCGCGGCGATGAGCGACGGCAGCTTCCGCTCAGCCGACGCCAATGTTGTTATCACCATCGCTGCCTGCATCGACGGGGGTTAGGAGAGCGCCATGCCACAGCCGACCCGTATCGCGATGCCGACGTCCGCCAAGAAAGGTGAGGTGATCCAGATCCGCACCATCATCCAACACGAGATGGAGACGGGTTATCGCCGCGACAATCGCGGGCTTGCCATCCCGCGCCACATCATCAGCGGTTTGGTTGTGACCTACGGTGGCGAGGAAATCTTTCGCTTCGACATGTTTCCTGGCGTGTCGGCCAATCCGTACGTCGGTTTCACAACCACGGCCACGGAAACCGGGGATGTTGTGTTCACCTGGACCGACGATCGCGGCGAGACAACGACGGAGCGGCGCCAGCTCACGGTCACATGATGACGATGCTGCCGGTGATGCGCAGACTTTTGACTGCAGTGTTCGCCACGCTGGCGGCATCGGTCGTTGCGGCCGATGAGCGGCCATCGCCGCCGCTGCCGGGCGAACATTTCCAGTCCGAGGAGACGCGGCGGCTGCAGGCGGACGAATTCGCCAACCCCGGCATGCTGTGGGTCGAGCAAGGTGCGTCGCTATGGGACAAGCCGGATGGTGCCGAGGGAAAGTCCTGCGCCACCTGTCATCAGCAAGGCTCCGCCAGCATGAAGGGTGTGGCGGCGCGCTATCCTGTCGTGGATGCGCGTGGACGGTTGTTGAATATCGAGGGGCGCATCAATCAGTGCCGCACGGAGCGGATGGCCGCGCCCGCGCTCGCCTATGAAAGCGATGACCTGCTGGCGCTGACGGCCTATGTGGCGCATCAGTCGCGCGGTCTACCCCGTGAGGTTGCGGTAGATGGGTCAGTGCAACCGTTCTTTGAGGCGGGGCGCGCCTTTTATGCGCAGCGCCAGGGCCAGCTCAATCTCGCCTGCGGTCAGTGCCACGACGAGAACGCCGGAAAAAGGCTGCGTGGCGATATCATAAGCCAGGGACAGACGCACGGATGGCCGGCATACCGTCTGGAATGGCAGGCCATGGGATCGCTACACCGCCGGCTCAGGGCGTGCAGCCTTGGCGTCAGGGCGGAAGTACTTGATTATGGCGCGCCTGAATACTTGGCGCTGGAACTCTATCTGGCGTGGCGTGGTCAAGGCCTTCCCATGCAGAGTCCAAGCATCAGGCGCTAATCGGCCTGCGGCAGAGTGTTCGATTTCGAACATAACTGCGACGTGGCGTATCGTGCTTGGCGTCGTCACAAATCTAGACCGGACGGATTGCCGGTTCTAAAAGAACCTTGTAGGCAAATACTCGTCTCAATTTAGTGGCGTATCGACCTTGGTTAAGCGATTAATCGGGCGACTCCCGCCCAGGTGACCAATGCCGATTACGCAAACTGCATTTCTGAGAACCTCAGCGATATTGCTCATCGTCGGGCTGTTGGTTCTTGTTGGGATCGTCGGTTCGACGCTTTGGCTTATTGAGCGTACCCAGCATCATTTTTCCGAAGTGTTGGAAGCGCGAGATCTGAGAACCTCCACCAATAGTCTCCGCATCGCTTTGCAGGAGATGGAAACGAGCCAACGCGGCTTTATCCTTACGCAAGAAGAAGCTTATCTCGGTCCCTATGACGCTGCGCGCGGGAACATTTTTCCCAATTTCCAGCGCCTGCGCGAAGTGGTCCGGAACTTCCCTCAGTATCAAGCGCGGGTCGAAGCTCTTGCGCCGGCGCTCAACCAGAAACTCGAGGAACTGGAGAAGACCATAAGTCTGGTTCGCGAGGGGCGTCAGGCTGAAGCGGTCGCCATGGTTGCGACCGATCGTGGCAAGGAGATCATGGATGCCGCGCGCGACCTGTTCACCGAGATTGTCGCCGATGCGGATAATGAGCTGACAAAAGGCGTCGTGGAGCAGACTGCCAGTTCCAATATGCTGCAGACCGTCGCGATCGCGGGTGGCATATTCATCATCCTGGTGGTGGGAGGTTCGGTATGGACCGCGTTGAATTACACGCGCGACCTCCTTCAGGCCCGAACTGAAGTCGAGAAGCTCAATAGCGACCTGGAACTTCGTGTAAATGAGCGAACGCAGGATCTCATTCGCGCGAACGAGGAGGTCCAGCGGTTCGCCTATATCGTCACTCATGACTTGCGTGCGCCCCTGGTCAACATCATGGGCTTCACCAGCGAGTTGGACGCGACGATGAAGTCGATCCAGGCTTACGTGTTGGCGGATGGCGAGCCGCTGAGCGAGCAGGAGATCCAGGAGGCGCGGACAGCCGCTTCGGAAGATTTGCCTGAAGCGATCGGGTTCATCCGATCGTCGACCCGCAAGATGGACGGCCTCATCAACGCGATCCTGAAAATCTCGCGGGATGGCAAGCGGCCGATCAAGCCAGAACAAATCGACCTCAGAGGACTATTGGAGGCCAATCTCGCGACGGTCCAGCATCAGATCGTGGATGCCGAGGGGACAACCAAATTGACTGTCGGCGTTCCCGAGATCGTGTCCGACCGCATGTCCCTTGAGCAGGTGGTTGGCAACTTGCTTGACAATGCAGTGAAGTATCGGGTTCCTGATCGGCCCCTCGAGATCCGCGTTGCGGTTGATCGTGAGGCTGGCCGGCGGGTTCGTATCGATATCAGTGACAACGGTCGCGGCATTACGGCCGAAGATCACCAGCGGGTATTCGATCTTTTTCGCCGCTCGGGCCAACAAAACCAGCCGGGAGAAGGCATCGGCCTCGCGCATGTGCGCACGCTGGTGCGCAGCCTTGGAGGCGACATTACGCTGTCCTCTATTTCCGGCGAAGGCAGCACCTTTTCCATACTGCTGCCGCTGGATGTCAGGACCGTTACAAGGAGTAGCGCATGAATAACGCAAAGCCTGTCTCGATCGTCATGATCGAGGATGACGAAGGTCACGCTCGGCTTATCGAAAAGAACATCCGTCGTGCCGGCGTGAGCAACGAGATTATAGCGTTTACCAATGGGACCGATGCCCTCGCTTTCCTTCTGGGACCGGACGGGTCCGGTAATGTGAGCGCTGGCCGCCAGTTGCTCATTTTACTGGATCTCAACCTGCCCGACATGACGGGCGTATCCATCCTGGAGAAGGTGAAGAACAACGCGCACACGCGCCGTTCTCCCGTCGTCGTTCTGACGACGACTGACGACGAGCGCGAGATCCAGAACTGCTACGATCTTGGGGCTAACGTCTATATTACCAAGCCGGTTGATTACGATGGTTTTGCAAACGCGATCCGCCAGCTAGGGCTGTTCTTCGCTGTTATGCAGGTTCCGGAGACCGAATAGCGTGCCAAACCGCGTATTCCGCGTACTACAGATCGACGACGACGTGGTTCTTGCGCGCCTGGTCGAAAAGGCGCTGACGCGGCGCGGGTATTCTTATGAACATGCGCGGGATGCTGCGTCCGGCCTGGATCGCATAACCCAGGGCGGAATTACAGTTCTGGTGCTCGATCACTTCCTCGATACCGGAACCGGCTTGTCCGTAATGGAGAGGTTGAAGGAGATCCCGAATGCGCCGCCCGTCGTGTATGTGACGGGCTCGCAGGAATTACGGGTGGCGGTTGAGGCTCTCAAAGCGGGCGCGACCGACTACGTGCTGAAGAGCGTCGGTGAGGAATTTATCTTGCTGCTCGTCAGCGCCATCGAACAGGCCATCGAAAAGGCCCGGCTAGAGCGCCAGAAAGAACTGGCTGAGCAGGAAGTGCGCGCGGCGCGCGATAGGGCGGAAATTCTGCTGACCGAAGTGAACCACAGGGTCGCGAACAGTCTCGCGCTGGTGGCGGCGTTGGTTCGCATGCAGGCTTCCGCGGTCACCGATCCGGATTCCCGAAATGCGCTCAACGAAACGCAGGCCCGTATTCTGGCGGTCGCCGGCCTGCACCGCCGCCTTTATACGTCTGACGACGTCCGCTCGGTTCTGCTCGATTCCTACCTCCAATCGCTGATCGAAGAACTGGGCACGACGATGCATGCAGCGGGCAATCTCGCGCGGGTGAAGACCGACCTCGACGCAATGAGCGTTCCAACCGACATCGCCGTATTGGTCGGGTTGATCGTCACGGAATTGCTGACGAATGCCTATAAATATGCCTATCCGGGCAATCAGTCCGGCGAGGTTCGCGTCCTGATGCGAAAAGCCAGCCCAACCCGGGCAACGCTGATGATCGAAGACGATGGTGTCGGCTGGGACGGGACCGGCGAGGTAAAGGGTACCGGGCTCGGGACGCGTCTCGTGTCGGCAATGGCAGGGCGATTGGGCACCTCCATCGTCTACGGCGATGGACAGGGGGGCACCCGTATCGCGTTTGAGCTGCGCGTTACGGAGGAGGAGGCTTCTCCCGAGAACGCAACGTCGCAGACCGGGGCTCATTGAAGCCAGCGGGCGGTTGGGCCTGACTTCCGCCGGTGCACTAGGCTTTTTCGTTCGATTTCACGCCAAGACGCGCCGAAAGCATATTGCCAAGGCCAACCAGGACACCGAGCAACACCATCACCATGATGGTGTAGGCGGCGAGGGTGTTAGAGTTTCCGCCCTGCCACATATCGAGCACGACGACCGAAAACACTTCAGTTCCTGGCGCGGTGAGAAAGATGGACGCCGCATATTCGCGGAAGGACCGCAGCGATACGTATATCGCCGCCGCCGCGACGGCGGGGGCAACCAGCGGCAGCAGAATTGAGATCATGACGCGCGGTGTTCCCGCGCCGGATACTCTGCCCGCTTCGTCCAATTCCGGATGAAGCTGCACGAGGCCAGATGCGCAGATGCGAATTGCGTAGGGCAAATGCAGCACGATGTAGGCCAGCAGCAGGATCCAGGGGCTGGCATAGATGCCGACCGGAATCATCAAGTAGAACCAGAGGAAACTTACGCCGACGATCATGCCGGGAATTGCGATCGGCATCATCCCGACCTGTTCGGTCATCGCAACGATGCGGAATTCATCATCCATCCGCAAACGCATCCAGGCGATCGCGAAACCCAATGCCGTCGTGAGCACGCCGGCAAGGATGCCGATCCAAAGACTGTTCCAGATCGCGCGCATGGCGGGGCCATAATTGAGCGCATTGGTGAAGTTCTGAAGTGTCATCAGCCGCAGGCTCTCAAACGAAGGTAGCTGCGGATAGGGCATCAGCGAGTTCCACAGCAGGATCATCATCGGCAGCGCCGCGACCAGCAGAAGAATGAGGAACACGACGCCATCTACGACGATGCGCCATGGCCCGAGAGGCGAACGCCGCGGCCGGTAGGCCTTGCCCCTGATCGTCGAAAAACGATCGGCGTTTCCAATAATGCGATTGTAGATGACGACCGCGACGACAGTGACGATCAGGAAGAAAAGGCTGTAGAGGCTGGCGAGACCGTACTGGGTCGGAATGCGGGTCGTCGCGACATAGATCTCGGTTGAATACAGGAATATGCGCGCGGGCAATCCGATGAGCACGGGCACGGACAGCGCGCCGAGTGCGTAGATAAAGAATATCAGCCAGCCGCCGATAATGGCCGGTTTCAGGATTGGCAGAGTAACGCGAAAGAAAGTCTTCCACGCAGACGCGCCGGAAACCCGCGCTGCTTCTTCCAAGTCCGGATTGATGGCCTTGAAAACGGGCCATAGCCAAAGAAAGGCCAGCGGCAGTTCCTGGAGAGTTGCGACCCAGATCATGCCGGAAAAGGAGAAAATGTCGACAAGCGGCGTCGTGCTTCCTGTAATGCTCTGCCAGGCAATATTAATCAGGCCACCGCGCGGGCTGAGCAGCATGATCCATGCGCTGACCAGCGTAACGGCGGGAATGAGGATTGGGACAACGGCGAAAAGCTGGGCAAATCGTGCAAAACGGGAATCTGTACGTTCGACCACCCAGGCGAGAAATATGCCGAGCACAGTAACCAGTGTCGCCGTAATGCTGGCAAAGATCAGCGAATTGAAAAACGATTGGCGCAGATAGATGTTGCTTGCCGCATCCTGGATGTTTTCGAGTGAGAACTCGAACGGATCGCCTGGGCCGTTTGCGGAAATGGACCCGATGATCAGCACGAGCAGCGGCGGCAGCACGAGCCCAAAGACGATAGCGGCGATAGCGAGCTGAATGGGAAGATTGCGGCCGGCGATGCTCATTATCAGGACGCGTCCACCCGGGGGAGTACGATCAAAGCGGCTTCAGGAGCTTCTACGAGAACGGTATCGCCGACTTCATAAATGACTTTGTCGTTGTTCTTGATGCGAAGTTCGGCATTTCCATTCGGCGGTGCGAGTACATATTCATAACCCGAACCAAGAAAGCGCCTGGCCGTGACGGTAGCTTCGAAAAGCGCGTCTTCTTTATTGCTGGCGCTGGGATGAAGGTTCAGTTGCTCGGTCTTTATGAAAAGCGTGCCGGCTCCGACGGGAAATCGTGCGTTTGGTAGTTTGAGCATGCCTAGCGGCGTCGATGCGACCAGCATGCCTCCGGAGCCCGTGCCGATGGTGACCGGCAATTCGATAGGATCACCGAGGAAGCGTGCCGTGAAAGCTTGCGTCGGTGATTTGTAGAGCGCTTCCGGAGCGCCGACCTCAACGATATTGCCGGCTTCCATGACGGCAATGGTGTCCGACAACGACAGGGCTTCGGCTTGATCGTGCGTCACCAGAACGGTGGTAATTCCGATGCGGCTTTGCAGAGCCTTAAGCTCATTGCGCATCTGATCGCGCAGCGCCGCGTCGAGATTACTGAGAGGCTCGTCGAGCAACAGCACATCGGGTTCCGTCGCAATGGCGCGCGCAAGCGCAACGCGCTGCTGTTGTCCACCGCTGAGCTGGGTCGCGGATCGATCCTTCAGATGATCCAGACCGACTGTTTTGAGAGCCGCAAGCGCGCTTTGCTCAGGATTCTTCAGTTTTCGGACGCGACCCGGAAACGCCACGTTCTCGAGCACCGACATATGCGGCCATATCGCGTACGACTGAAAAACCATGCCGATGTTGCGCCGGTTCGGCGGCATGAAAACGCCGGTGCGCTGGTCGAACACTATGTTGTTCCGCACCGCCATACGGCCGCCCTCGGGCCGTTCCAATCCGGCAATGCAGCGCAGAAGTGTGGTCTTGCCACATCCGCTCGGACCCAGAAGCGTAAAGAACTGGCCTTCGGAAACATTCAGCGACACGTGGCGGAGAACCAGATCTCCGTTGCCATATCGTTTGGCGACATTTTCGATCGCAATCATGAGCGCGGTAGCATCCAACGTTCGACCAGTCGATGACGTTCTCCACTATTGGCAACTTCGCTCCAATATGCAATTTTATTTCTCGTGATTGATGAGGGCGAAGTGAATTCAGCACTCCCTGGAAAAATCGCCGTGGTGACCGGCGCTGCGAGCGGCATTGGTCGCGCGACGGCGATTCTGCTTGCGGGCCAAGGCGCTGATGTAATCGCAATGGACGTCGGCGAAGCTGCAAACAATGCAGTTGCCGCCGAAATCACAGCGCAGGGCAGATCGTGCACGGCGGTGTCGCTCGACGTGGCGCAATCGGCTTCGGTCGACAATGCGATCAAGCATGTCGTTGCCACGAAAGGGCGCATCGACGTCCTGGTGCATTGCGCCGGCATTTGTCCGCGGCAGACGATCCTCGATATGACCGACGATGAATGGCGTCAGGTTCTGTCCGTGAACCTCGATGGCACATTCTACCTTACACGGGCGGTCGGACGCGTCATGGCAGATCAGCGTGCGGGCACCATGATCCTGATTACATCGGATCGCGGAACATATGGTAGTGCGGACTATGCGCATTATGCCGCTTCAAAAGGCGGAATGCTGGCGCTGACGAAAAGCCTGGCGATCGCGCTGGGGCCCTATGGCGTAACCGTCAATGGATTAAACCCAGGCTTTACGGACACGCCGCTCGCACGCGCTGCTTTCACCGATGCAGACTGGCTCAAGCGTCGCGGCCATGATCCGCTTGGGCGCAGCAGCATGCCGGAAGACATTGCGCAGACAGTGCTGTTTTTGGCTGCGACGGGCGGGACCTACATGACTGGCCAGATCGTCACGACACGCATGCGTTTTTAGTATCACGAGATCTGTGGAATTCCAGGCATTATTCGATTTTCAATACGCGATCGAGACTGAAGAAAGAGGATACTAGGCGTGCAAAAAGCCCGCGAAGTCGAAAGCGCAGTCAATATCCGGCGGCTGGGTCATCTGGATCTGCCGGGCGGCGGCCAGGTCACGGTGGTTGGGGATTATGCCTATGTCGGGCATCTCTATCCGCCACTGGGCACGTCCATCATCGACATTTCCGATCCGCGCAAGCCGCGCCTCGTATCGCAGGTCATGCTGCCCGACACTTATACCCATTCGCACAAGGTGCGGGTTGTCGGCGACCTGATGTTCACGAACCACGAGCAGGAGCAGCGCTATTATTACCGCAAAGGCGAAATGCTGGCTGTTTACGCCGAGGCGGCCAGGAAGCAGTTAGGTCGCGAACCCACCGACGCAGAACTTGCCGCTTTCATGTCGGGCAATATCAACGACAATGGCAAACTGCTGACGCTGACCGAAAAGGACGTTAAGCGGCTGCGCGAGGCCGGCAAGCGCGGCTATCACGAAGGCGGGTTCAGAATTTGGGACATTTCAAATAAAGCCGAACCGAAACTGATCAAACATCAGAACACTTTTGGCTGGGGTGTTCACCGCTTCGACCTGGATAGCAAATACATCTATACGTCGACGGAGTGGGAGGGATACCTCGGCAATATCGTCGTGATTTACGACATCAGCGATCCGACCAAGCCACACTACGTTTCCCACTGGGGCATTCCGGGCCAGCATATCGCTGGCGGTGAGCAGCCGCACTGGGTCGAGGATAACTGGCGCGTCCATCACGCATTGCGTCAGGGTAATGAACTATGGGTATCCGGATTGTGGGCGGGTTTCTTCGGAGTCGATATCTCCGACATCCACAATCCCAAAACGATTGCCCATCATAATTATCATCCGCCGTTCCCGGAGCCGACGCACACCGTTTTGCCGATGCCTTTCGAGGTGGGCGGTCGCCGCGTTGCCGTCGTGGCGGACGAAACCCAGATCCATCGCCGTGGACAGCCGCACGGAATGATGTGGCTGTTCGATATTACCGACTTGAGCCAGATCAAGCCACTGTCGGTATTTACGGTCAGTCCGCTGCACACGCCATGGGCGCGGCCGGATTCGTGGTTTGGCTGTCATCAGTTCCAGGAACATTTCGAGGATACGTCGGTTTGCGCAGCTTGGTTTGCTGGCGGCGTCCGTATTATTGACATCAAGGATCCGACGCAGCCGGTCGAAACCGGCTATTTCGTTCCGGAACCGAGCGGTGGCGCCACCTCAGTCGGCACTAACGATGTCGACGTCGATGGGCGTGGCCTGATCTATACGATCGATCGCTACAACGGATTTGATATTCTTGAGCGCACGGGCCATACGCCAATCCCGGAAGATGGCGATGACGGGCACGGTCACGGATGTGGCTGTGAGTGAGTTTCAAAAAAAGGGTGCCGAAAGGCACCCTTTATTCATTGCGCTACTTGCGGATCACTTCATTCAGAGGGTGCTGGCCCGCACCCACGCGACGGATGTTCTCCGCCGCAGCTTTGGCGAGATTCATCAATACGTCGACTGTCGTTCCAGCAATGTGTGGAGTCAGGACGACGTTTGAAAGTTGAAGCAGTGGATCATCTGGATTTGCCGGTTCTTCCCAATAAACGTCTATGCCGCATCCGCCTAGATGGCCGCTCTTGAGTGCCTGGTAGAGGGCGTCTTTCTGGACGATAGGCGCGCGGGCAATATTGATGAAAATGCTGCCACGCTTCATTTTTGCAAAGTGATCCGGCCCCAGGAATTCCCTGGTTTCGTTTCCGAGCGGAAGGTGGAGCGAAATAAAATCGGATTCCGCGAGGACACGGTCGAGCTGATCCATCTGCCCGAGGAATGTCAACCCTAATTCCTGCGCCAGGTTCGGATCCGCGCTGCGCTTTACGCCGATGACCCGCATGCCCAGACCGGACACCATTTTTGTCAGCTCCGTGCCGGTATTACCGACACCGATCAATCCGAGCGTTTTGCCGGTCAGTCCAATGGTCGTGACCGAAGCAAGTTTGCGTTGGCCGACAGCCGCAGCGCTATCTCCTGCCTTTTTGGCCACCGCCATCATCAGGTAAAGCGCATGCTCGGCGACCATGCGATCGCCGCCAGATACTGTGGCCGGAATGTTTGCGACTGGAATACCTTTGCCAGCGGCGTGCGCGAAATCGACACCCACGACGTGCTGACCCAAACGCTGCAGAAGCTTGAGCTTCGGCATGGCGTCCATGGTGGCCGCGTCGACCGGAACATCGCGCAATAGCAGAACTTCCGCATCCGCCCCCTGTTCGACCAGGGAGCGGGAGGCGTCGTATTCGCGAACGGTAAAGTCCGGTCCCAGAACCTGCGCGAGGAAGTTCTGGGGGTCCAGACCAGGAGCCGCCTTGAGGATGATCATTCAGCGGCCTTGAGCGGTGGGAGTTCGGAAGCCCACTGCTTCACGGACACCTTATTTGTGAGGGTGCCGATGCCTTCAATCTCGCAACGAACGGTTTGACCGGGCTTCAGCCACTTTCCGCTGACGAGAGCGTTACCCGTGGTGCTGCCGGTCGTGACGATATCGCCGGGAACGAGCGTGATATAGCGCGACACGAACGCGACGATGCGCTCAACCGGCCACAACAAGCCTGCCGTCGTATCGTCCTGACGGAGTTCTTCGTCAACCCAGGTGCGAATGCGCAAAGTATTAGGGTCGGCGATCTCCGAGGCCGGCACGATCCATGGGCCAAATGGTGCGAATGTATCGCCCGCCTTGCCGCGCGGAGAGTCGTAACGACCAGACCAGGAGGGAACGTCGCGAAGGCAAGCGTCATTCAGGATCGAATATCCAAAGATGTAGTCGCGCGCTTCTTCCGGTTTAATGCCCGAGCACTTCCGGCCAATGACGACGGACAATTCGTTTTCGTAATCCCAGTCTTTTGAATCGGGCGGAAATACGATGTCCTCGCCGTCGCCAACAAGGGATGTCGGGGGCTTGAAGAACGAGATCTTGACGTCCTGCGGCCATTCCTCTTTCGGCAGGCCCCAGTCGCTGAGATAGCGGCCGTATGAATTGCCGCAACATACGATCTTGCTGGGCGCAACGACCGGTGACATCAGGCGAACACTCGAAAGCGGCGACCACAGAGATTTGTATTGTTCGGCGTGCGCATCGCCGAATTTAACCGCGTCGGCGAAGTCGCTGAGATTGTTGTGATTGAAGCGGACAAAAAGCGTCATGTCATCGGGCACGCGCGATTCGGCGATGCGACGGTAGTGCGGCGTGCGTTCGTTTTCGAAGAGATAGACTGCATAAAGCGCGCGCAAGTCCCACACACGATCGCCGCTGACCACGCCGATACGCGGCTCTACGTTGACATAAGTGACGAGTTTCATTCCAGCTTGTCCTGTTTTTGTATGTTCTGACTAGTTGCCATCGGGCGGCATCACGCCCGTGCAAACCCAAACCACTTCGGCTGGCTCTTCGCTAAGCGAAACGCAGGCGTGGCCCATTTCGCTATCGAAATAAATGCTGTCCCCCGCATCAAGAACGACGGGGGAATAGTGCTCCGTGAAGACCTGCACTTGCCCTGCTAGCACCAGCATGAATTCCTCTCCTTCATGCTGGACCCAGCCATCGAATTCCTCGATCGTCCGCGCCAAAATCTTGGCTTTGAAGGGTAGCAGGCTTTTGCGCGACAATTCGGTCGCCAGTAGTTCAAACGTGTACGTGGCCGTTAGGTGCGGCACGCCGGCATCTGTCCGGGTGACGCTCCTCCGGCCCATCGGCAGGCTGTGCTTGCGCTGCTCGAAAAGTTCGACCAGATCGATGCTGAGCCCGCGCGAAATCTTCTGCAGGACATCGTACGTCGGCGAAACCTGTCCATTTTCAATTTTGGACAACGCCGACCGCGAGACGCCGGAGCGCTGCCCCAATTCTTCGAGCGTAAGGTTTCGCTCGCTCCTCAGTCGCTTGAGCTTTGAACCGAGATCGTTGTTATCCTCGGACGCACGAAGCACCGTCGGCGCCCGAAGGGATGAGGATGGCCTGGCAAGCACTCCAGTGGCTTGGTGATTTGACTTGCGTGCACGCTGGGATTGCCTTGGCATCGGTAGCGACGTTTCTCGTTCGTTTACGGGGTGGACACCCTATCCGCGCTTTGCCAGCCCGGATAGGGTAAAGTATCAGCGGCCGCGCAAGAATTTCTGTTCCGCGATGCGGCTCAACCGCGCAAAACGCGATTTCTCGATCTCGCCGAAAAACGTCACGCTGGCGAAGTTCTTGAGATCGAGGGCGTACTGACCTTTGAGGTTGCCAAACAGCAATCCACCTTTCAGTTTTTCATCGATTTGCTGAAGGGTGCTCGCCTCAGTCGCAAACTCCATCAAAAGGGCTGCCGCATACGAATTCGGCGCGTCCTTCAGAACGGATACGGTGATCCCGACGCCGAGAAGCGGATCGGAAAACACAAAGTCAACCGGCGCGCCCTTCGACTTGAGATCGACGGGGCGGTGCGCGCCGAGGTTCCATGCGATGTCGACTTGACCGGTGCTCAAGCCGTCAGACAGAGCGGCCATGCTCGGATACAGGCGGTTTTGCTGGACTGCGAGTTTGTCGATCAGGGCGTTGGCTGGCGCTTCACCCATCGCCTGCTCAAGGCCATCGAACAGAGATTCGAGATGCGAGGTGGTGCCCAGTTTTCCTTTCCATTTCGGATCTGCGAGGGCCTCGAGCGTGCGCGGTGCGGCGGCCGAGTCTACGCGGTCCGTGCGCCACGCGATGGTCGCAGGAAGAACGTGATAAACAATGGCCGTCCAGCCTTCCTTTTCGCTACCGAATAGAAAGCGCTTGTCGAATTCACCCCACGTTGTCGGCACGTAGCCGCCAAGCGAATCCTTCACGAGGGGCAGCCACGGCACGTTTGAAATCGCCAGATCGCCACCGAGTCGTTTGGCGCGCGTTTCCATGTTGGCGCGTTCAACGAGTTCCGGTTCGCGCAGGCGCACGAAGTCGACCTTGATGTCAGGATACTTCGCGCGGAAAGGCGCCAGCAGCATCTCTGCGAAGTCGATACCAAGAGCGCCGTAAACGACGAGCTTACCTTCGCGCTTGGCTTCCTTTTCCAGCACGGCGCGGCGTTCAGCCGGTTCGAGTTTGTTGAGATAAGTCCACACTTCCGCGCTTCCCGACGCCGGAGGCGCAGAGGATTGCGCGAAAGCTGCGGGGGCCACGAACATGCTCAGCACAGCGCCGAGCATATGACGTCGTTTCAAGTGCATCATCACTACTCCCTTTTGGCCCGCCAAGACGGCTAAACAGGCGGAGTTGATGATAGTGGAGAATATCTCCTGCGACAATCATGAACGCGGCGTGGGCGATTTATGGGTATTATGGTGCGTGACGGCGTGCCTGGATGGAAGCGCTTGTGGGCTATCCAAGGCTCAGCACTCATGTGGACCGGAGTTTTCACCCTCGCCTGTTGGGAAGAACCGGGCAGGGCACGTCGGGCGCGGGCCGCAGACAAAGGGAGCATTCTCGATGACCCTCACAATTTCGGCCGCGGACGTCGCTAGAGTGCTCAAGTACGATGCGCTGATACCGGCGATGGAAATGGCTCTCGCCGATTTCTCTGCCGGACGCGTCATCCAACCCGTACGCAATATGCTCACGATCGAGGAGGGACAACGCTTCCTTGGCGTCATGCCTGCCGTCGCACCTGGAGGCATGGGTGCCAAGCTCGTGAGCTTTTATCCCAAGAACGCCGGTTCCGATGTGCCGACGCATTTGGCGATGATCTTGTTGTTTGAGCCCGAAACCGGCCAACCATTGGCGTGCATGGATGGACGCCTCATCACCGAGATGCGCACCGCTGCCGCCTCAGCGGCTGTGACGAAGTACGCCGCTTCCAAAGGCGCGAAGGTTCTGGCGCTGCTGGGCAGCGGTGTTCAGGCGCACGCGCATCTCGAGGCCCTTCGGCATGTTTGCGAATTCACCGAAGTCCGCGTTTGGAGCCGGACGCCGGAGCGCGCACGACGCTTTGCCGACGCGCATGGCGTCACGGCGATGGACCTCGAGGCGGCCGTGCAGGGTGCGGATATCATCGTGACGGCGACAAATGCACAGGAGCCTTTCCTGAAGGGCGAATGGCTCAAGGAAGGTGCGCACGTGAATGCAGTTGGTTCGCCGCGTCCAACTTGGCGCGAGTTGGACGACGTCGTCATGGGCAAAACGCTGATCGTCGATTCCCGTGAGGCCGTCCTGAAGGAATCCGGGGACGTGATCCTGTCAAATGCCACCATCTTTGCCGAGGCAGGGGAGGTGTTCGCCGGGTTGAAGCCTCTCGTGCGCTCAGCAACAACCGTGTTCAAGTCTGTGGGTATTGGGGTTCAGGATATCGCAACCGCGCGACTGGTGTACGACGCCATGACCCTGAACTGACACACGTGGAGGACACGTGGAGGCGGGTAAAAACGAAAACAGCCGGCACCCTGTTTGGGCACCGGCTGAGGTTCAATGACGTCAGCGTCTGAGTGTCAGCGCTTCATCCAGTAGAAGATGTCGGCCGGCGACGGCGTCTCGCGGGAATACTCGAAGTTGGACGTGTAGATGCCGCCCTGGTAGCGCTCGGCGACGTCGCCGATCGAGTCGTTGTTGACCTCCGCCGCATAGTCCTCGGCGTTGTCCTTCACCTGGTAGCCGAGCTCCGCGTCACGCGTGCTGTTCCACCAGCGGCGCGTGTTGTTGGAAGCCCCCCAGACCACGCGGCAGCCGAGATCCGGCGCCGTCAGGCCGGCAGCAACCAGACCGACGAGGTCGGGATAGCTCAGCCATGACGACAGGTGGCGGCGCTCGGTCGGTTTGGGCACGCACGAACCGATGCGGATGGAGAGGCTCTCGAGGGCGTACTTGTCCCAGTACATGCGGCCGAACATCTCACCATACACTTTCGAGATGCCGTAGAAGCCGTCCGGCCGGTGATCGCAATTCTCGTCGAGTTTTTCCGTGCGCTCGTGGAAGCCGATGGAGTGTACCGAACTGGCGAAGATCACGCGCGCTTTGGCTTTACGGGCCAGTTCGAAGATATTGTAGGTGCCGATGAAGTTCGGTCCGATCACTTCATCGAATGGGCGGTCGATGGCTACGGCACCGAAATGCACGATAGCCGAAACCTCGTTGGCCATCGCGTCGAAGGCGGCCTTATCGGACAGATCCTGCTTGCGGAATTCGCTACCCTGCGGGATGGCGTCGGGGAAATCCGCGATATCGCTCAGTATCATCGCGTGTCCCTTTTCCGCAAGACCCGTCGTCAGAACGCGGCCGAGTGCGCCGGATGCCCCGGTCAGAAGGACTTTCTTGGACATGAGAGTTCTCGTCTTTCTTCTATGAGCCTTGCAATTGGTGGTTTGGCTGGCTTCAGGTCCCGATCGCAGCTTTGCGAAGGCACGGCCGGATCACTGATGTCCGGAGCGAGCATCAGGCCCTGAAGATGGGCTGGCTGACTCTTGCTCAAGCAGGCCCTACACGTCAAATGCTATCGATGTATCCACATGGATATAGCGTATGGCCGCACGGTGGCGCGCGCCAGATACATGCCGTCACTGACAGGGTGAGCGGATAGCAACGCGCGCCGCTTTAGCTCACGGGCGCCTTTAGGTGGTGTCAGTTGGACATCAAGCAACCGATCTATTTCGCCGCACAGTGACGCGGGCGCGTACCTTAGCGCTTCACATTCGCCGGGTTGGCGCCGATAAGGATCGCCAATAGGCAAACTCCGAACGACAGCAGCGTCAGCATCGTCGAAACCGCGGCGATGACTGGGGTGTTCTCCCACATGATGCTGCTGTACATGCGCACCGGCAAAGTGATGGTCGATGGTCCGTTGAGGAACCATGCGATCACCACTTCGTCGAAGGAAGCCAGGAACGAGAACAGCAAACTGGCAAAGATCGCGACCTTCAATTGCGGCAGCACGACCTGCAAAAATACTCGTAGAGAAGAGGCGCCCATCAGCATCGCGGCGCGTTCGAGTGCCGGGTCGAGCTGTGTCATTCCGCTCAAAATCATGACTACGACGAACGGCATGCCGTACATCGCATGCGCCAGGATCATCATGAACATCTGACCCTGTGTGCCAAGTTTGGCTGCGACGAAATAAAGACCGAGTGCGATGACGATCACCGGCACGAATAGCGGTGAGATGACGGCCATTTGCACGATGTTTTTGCCGAAGAAATGGCCACGCGAAAAAGCGTAAGCAGCCGGAATGCCGGCGACTGTTGCAAGGATGGCAGAGGCCGTCGCGATGATGACGCTGTTCCACAGCGCCGACATCCACGCTTCCGAGCCGAAGAACTGCCGGAACAGGTTGAGCGACATGCGCGCGGTGTCGAGCGTGAAATCGCCAGCTTCCGATAAGGAAATCGGCATTACGACAAGGCTGGGCAACACGAGATAAATGTAGACAAGACTGGCCAGGATGGTCGCGATCTTCGGAAAGCGGAAGCGGGACAGCATGGCTCAGCGCCCCGCCGAAGTTTGCAGCTTCAGGATTACTGCCGAAACGACGCTGCAGAAAACGAGCAGCAGCAAAGCAATCAGGGAGGCACTTTGCCAGTCGAGGATTTCGCGTGTGTACAGGTCAATGACGTTGGCCATCATCATGTCCTGTCGGCCGCCGAGCAATGCGGGAGTTACGAAAAAGCCCATCGATATGACGAGGCAAATCAGTAAGGCCGCGAAGACGCCGGGAAGGCTTTGCGGAAATGTGATCGACCAGAAAACCCGCAGAGGCGATGCGCCCATCACGTCAGCGGCGGATTGAATTGCCTGATTTTGTGCCGAGAGGCTTGCCAGTATTGGAAAGATGGCGAATGGGACGAGGAAATTCGTCATACCGACAATGACGGCAAAACGATTGAACATCATGTCGAAGCCGTCGAGACCACCCGCCTGCAGAATCGTATTGATGATCCCGCGGTCGCCTAGAATGACGATGAAAGCGTAGCTCTTCACAAGAATGCTGGTCCAGAATGGAACCAGGATGAGTGTGAGGCAGATGGCTTTCCAAATTCTCGATTGCCTCATCACGTGCAACGCGACGGGATAAGCCAGGAGAACGCTGACGATTGCCGCCGTGATACTGATTTCCAACGTGTTCATGAACACGCGGAAGACCAGATTGGACCCAACGACTTCGCGAATTCCGTCCAAAAAGGTGCGGCTTTCGCCTGCTGTATAGGTGGCGACGAAGGCCATCGGAATTACGAAAAGGCC
Organism: Pseudomonadota bacterium; assembly: GCA_023426855.1. Lineage (GTDB taxonomy): Bacteria > Pseudomonadota > Alphaproteobacteria > Rhizobiales > Hyphomicrobiaceae > ZC4RG25. Next base: position 28,349 of record JAEZBU010000098.1, read on the forward strand.
GGCTGAAATCAGTATCGCCGGCCACGCAAAAGCGGCGAGCGATGGCAGCAATTGATGACGTCCGGATGCCATCGCGTCCTCCGGTGGTACAGGAGCGGCCACGTTGTAGTATCACTATGCGCTAACTAATATCATTTTACAATATCGATAGCGAAATCTATGCTGCTCCATCACATCGGGGAGCCGAAAACAGCGAGCTGTTGTGCGCCTCTCTCAGCCGGGTCTTGCGATCGAGAAAGCGATTGATGAGCAGCGTCGTCCTGAAGGGTATCGAGAAGAGCTATTCCGGCTTTCAAGCGCTCAGGGATATCAACCTGACCGTCGCCGGAGGTGAATTCCTGACACTTCTGGGCGCCAGCGGCTCGGGCAAGACAACGCTCTTGAATGTTGTTGCAGGTATGATCGCGCCGGACCGCGGAAGCGTGATTATCGGCGATCGCGATGTCACCCCTGTGCCGCCGCGTCAGCGTGGCCTGGGCATGGTGTTCCAGAGCTATGCGCTCGTGCCGCATATGTCCGTGTTCGACAATATCGCGTTTCCATTGCGGATCAGGCGCATGTCGACACAGGAAATCAAGGAGCGCGTTGGCAAGATCCTCGACATCGTTCAGCTCGGGCATATCGCGCAGCGCAAACCCCGCGAGCTGTCCGGCGGCCAGCAGCAACGCGTGGCTATAGCCCGCTGTCTCGTCTACGAGCCCCCGGTTATCCTGATGGATGAACCGCTCGGCGCGCTGGACAAGAAACTGCGCGAGCAGCTTCAGCAGGAAATCCGGCGTATTCACCAGGATATGGGCGTTACCATCCTGTACGTGACTCACGATCAGGAGGAAGCGCTTTATCTGTCGGACCGCATCTGTCTCATGCGAAACGGTATGATCGAGCAGCTCGGATCTCCGCGTGAGCTCTACTTCAAGCCATCCAACGCGTTCGTTGCCGATTTCATTGGTGAGTCAAACCTGCTGCGCTGCCAAGCCGAAGGCCAGGGCCGCGTCAAACTCGCAGCATCGGGGCAGAGCGTTGTCGTTGCGGGCACGGCGGATCAGTCTGTCGGGAGCGATGGGCGTTTGATGATCAGGCCCGACAAAGTAAAGATGCTGGCCGGCGGCGAAAGTGCGCCGAACGAGATCAGCGGTGTGGTCGAGGAAATCGCCTTTGTCGGCGAAACACTGCGCTATTCCGTGCGCAGCAGCGATGAAATCATCACGGTGAAGATGCCGGCTGCGAATGCGGCAGGTCTCACTGCAGGCACTGAGATCAGGCTGGGCTGGCAGCCCGAGGATGGGCTGCTGCTGCGCGGTTAGGGCGAAAGCGCCCTAACCGTTGTTTGGTCAAAACGCCTTGATCAGACGAGGATCCATTCCTTGAAGCGCTTATCGAGCGTTTCGTAGTTCTTGCCCCAGTACTCGTCATCGATGAACGCGTTCTTCGGGCTGGTCACGTCCGGGAGCCACTTGCGTGCTTCGTCGGACATTAGCTTCGCGGATTCCGGCACGACCGGCGAAAGGCTGAGCTTTTCCGCCAGCTTGGCCTGGGTTTCCGGACGAAGAGCAAATGCGATGTAACCCATCGCTTCCTTCTTGCGCTTCGAGCCCTTCAGAACCGACATGTAGTTGAAGGCGTTGACGTTCTGCTCGAACGAGTAGGCCAGCGGCACGCCCGTCTGAACGGCGGCGCGAATGCGGTTCGGATAGGCGTAGATGAAGTCGATCTCGTTGCTCTGGATCAGCGTCACCATCTGCGGCGTCTGTTCGAACCACTTGCGCACCTGCGGTTTGATGCGATCAAGCGCCTTGAACCCGCGCTCGATGTCGAGCGGATAGAGGTCTTTGGGATCGACGCCGTCCGCGAGCAGGGCGACCTCCATCGTTTCCGAGATGCGATTGCGAAGTCCACGACGGCCCGGGAAGGCGCCGGCATCCCAGAATTCCGCGAACGTCTTGGGCTGCTTCTTTTGGTTGCCGGTCGTGTTCCAGGCAATGCCGCCGCAGTAGATGTAGTTGGCAACGCGATCGCGCCCGACGCCGCCGACCACCTTGGAGGTGTCGACGATCGAGGTGTCGAGATCTTCCCAGTAATTATTGGTCGAGCCGGCCATGATCAGCGGGCCGCCTGCATCGAAGATGTCCCATTCGACATTTCCTGAGGAAACCTGCGCCTTCACCCGCGCGATGTCCGGGGTGTTCAGGATCTGGACGGGTACGCCGGATTCCTTGGTGTAGGGATCGGCAATGACTTCCTTCAGCGCATCCGCATATGAGCCACCGTAGCTGACCATGACCAGCGGCGAGCCTTGCGCGCGACCGATGATTGCGGGGCCAAAGACCGTGAACGCTGCCGAGGCAGCGGCCGTCTTGAGAATTGTCCTGCGGCTGACGGTATTGCGAGTCGACTGATTTCCAGCCATGCAACCTCTCCCTAGTTATCGAATATTGATATATAGTATCTAATAATGTGACATGAGGATCGAATGCGCGCAATAGTGACGTGCGCAGACCGCCGCTGACGCGGCGCCGATTTATCAATTTCAGGTTTTGACGTGAGACTGCCGGAACTTTACAGGCGGTCTTCGGGCCGCATCGCCTGCGATGAACTGGACACCGCCCAGGCCAGTTCCAAGATGGCGGGCGCAAGGCGTTCTCGAGCCTGTTCCACGGTCGATTGCGTTGCGTTAGCCGCAGTGCCTACGGCCGCTATCACAGCGCCTGTTGGGCCGAAGACCGGCGCTGCGATCGAGATTTCCGTCTCGAACGATTCCTTATGCGTGATCGCGAACCGGTTCTGGCGCACTTCCTCCAAACGGCGTTCGAGATCTTCGCGGGTCAGCAAGGTACGGCTCGCGTAGGGGACCGGCTTGGTCGCGTCGAGAATGCGCTTGCGCTCTTCCGGAGACTTGTAGGCAACGATCGCCTGCCCCAAGGCGCTGATATACCACGCAAACTTAGAGCCGATCACGATGTTCGGATTGACCACGTAGCGGCTGCGGTAGCGCACCAGGAAAATGACGTCAGTGCCTTCGAGTTCGGCGAGGTTGACGGCTTCTCCGTGCTGGCTGTTCCACTCCTGCATGTAAGGCGTGGCGCGCTCAAGCAGCGCGTGATTGTGCAGGTAACTGGCACCGAGCTGGAGAACGCGGGACGTGAGGCTATACTGCCGGGTAGCAGGGTCTTTGTGGAGGAAGCCTAACGTGACCAGCGTTGCGGTGAAGCGCTGGGCGGCGCTCTTCTCCAAACCGGTTACGGCTGCGATTTGCGTCAGTGTCAGGTTAGGGCGGCCGTCATCGAACGCCTGAAGAACGCTTAGTCCCTTCTCAAGCGAGGAATTGAAGAGACCGCCGTGACGAGGCTTCGGCTCCGCCTTGCTGATGGCTTTCCGACCTCTCGTTCCGCGTGCAGCCGCGCTATCCATAATCACCCTTTCAGTGCATTCCGACCCTTCCTATCGCGTTGAAAGCGTACGATGACAATATGTGAGCCGCATGTTCGGTCTAAAGTTGGTCGGTTAAGTGTGAGTTTTACCCTTGGCCGGCTTGCGATGAACCTCTGAGTCCCAGGCCGCTTCCGCGGCCGTCGGCAGTTCCATCTTGCGGATTCGCTGTGTTGGACCGCGCGGAAAGTCTTCCACGACCTCTATAAAGCGCGGGAGCTGATAGTAGGCGAGGTGCTTCTCGCACCAGTCGTAGATCTCGCTGGGATCGACGTTTTGTTCCGGGGCGGGGCGGACGAAGGCTTTGATATCCTGCTCGCCCATCTGGGATGCCACGCCGATCACCGCAGATTCTTCGACGGCGGGATGGGCATTGATGACCCGCTCGACCTCCCATGCCGATACGTTCTCTCCGCGGCGGCGCAGGGCGTCCTTTTTGCGGCCGGAGAAGTAGAAATATCCGTTGGCGTCGCGATATCCGAGATCGCCGCTGAAAACGCAGCCGTCCCTCAGCACTTCGGCTGTTTTCTCCGGTTTGCCGAAGTATTCCTTCATCGTGATGCCGGGCAGTTTCGGGCGCATGACCAGTTCGCCCACCTCGCCGTCGGGCAGTGGTTTGCCGGTCTCGTCAGCGATGAAGACGTCGAATTCTTCCACTGCCTTGCCGATCGATCCGACCGGGCCGTCGTGGCTCAGCGTCGTGAAATTGCCGGCTTCGGTGATGCCGTAACCTTCCCGGATGGTCACGCCGAAGCGCTGCTCGAACGCCTGCCAGCTCTGTGTCGGCGCTGCCGCGCCCCAGGCGATTCGCACCGGATTGTCGGCGTCATCCGCGCGCTCGGGCTGCTTCAGCAGCAGGTTCATCGCGCCGCCGAGATAGTGAAGCTGGGTGGCGCCGAACTTGCGTATCTGATCCCAGCATCTCGATGCACTGAAGCGCTCCACCATGCCTGACTTCACGCCGTGCTGAAGGCTCATCAGCACCGTCATCCAGCCAGCGACATGATAGAACGGCTCCCACAGGAACAGCACGTCGCCAGGGCGAACTTCCGCGAGCAATCCTGCATTCTTGGCGCCGATCTGGAACCACCGTTCAGTCAGAACTGCGCCCTTTGGTTCGCCGGTCGTGCCTGACGTGTAGGAGATCATACACACCCGATCGAGCCCGCCAGGGGCTACGGGCGGGATGTCGCCACCGGCAGCAATTGCATCGTCAAGAGATGCGAAGCGGGGATCGTTCGTCGGATAGCCAACACCGCGCCACAGCACCTTCTCGACATTTTCATTGTCGGCGACGGCTTCCACCAGTTCGCCAAATCTTGCATCGGCGATGATCATGCGGGGGCGGGCACCCGCAAGCTGCGTGCGGATGCCCATTGCCTTGAGATGTACGCTGATCGGTAACGCGGTCGCGCCGATCCACGCCAGCGCGAAGAACAGGTAGATGTGATCGGGAACCGTTGGCAGCATCAGCCCGATGCGATCGCCGGGCTGAATACCGATGTTTTGCAGCCCGGCGGCTGCGCGGTCGATTCGCGCCTTCAGATCGGCGAAGGTAATGATGTCATCGCCGAACATGAGAAACGTATCTGAACCGTTGGTTTCCGCGCGCCGTTCGATCAGCCTGCGGAAAGTCTCGTTGAGCGGGTTTGTCATCGGCGATGTGATCCGTTACGCGCGCGAAGCTTTACGGGCGGCGCGAATGCGGAGAAACTCCTCCATGCAGCGCTGCGGCTCGCCGGAGGCAAAGGCCGCGGTCTGCGCTTCCTCGGCAATCTCGAAAGCAAAATCGAATTGAGCCTGCGTCGCCTTGCGCGCGGCACGCTTTGTCAATTTCAAAGCGATCGGCGGCTTGCCGGCGAGTTCACGCGCCAGCGCAATGCTGCGTGGCAGAACATCGGCCGGTGCAACGATCTCGTTGAGCAGGCCGGTATGCTTGGCTTCCTCGGAATCGATCAGGCGACCAGTGAGGATCAAGTCCATGGTGCGCGCCAGACCAAGCCGCGGCTCAATGATCGCCCATGGCCCGACAACGCTCGGGATGCCGTTATTCAGCTCGGGCTGTCCCATGGTGACGCCGGCGTGACCGATGCGGAAGTCCATGAGCAGTGCCACTTGGAAACCGGACCCAGCGGCCAGGCCATTGAGCGCGGCAATGGTCGGCTTTTCCAGCCCGCGAATGGTTTCGTAGAAATCCTTGATCGCCCAGAGCCACGAGTGCGCATCGCCGGCACCGTCAAAGGTCTGCGATTCATTGAAATCCTGACCGGAACAGAACGCCTTTTCACCGGCTCCGGTAAGAATGACGGCCTTTACGGCATCGTCGCTATTGAGCTCCACGAAAATGCGCCCCAGGTCGTCCCGCATCTTGTTCGTCCACGCGTTGTGGCGCTCCGGGCGGTCTAGCGTAACAATCGCAACACCGTCTTCGTTTTTGAGCTGCAGGTTCGGGTACGTCATCGATTGCTCCTAGGTTTCAGGCCGCATCGTGCTGGCTGGTAGGATCGTAATATCAAATAATGATAGAAACTATCATATTTTATGGATTCAGCGCGCAGGGAATACTCGTCTGCCATGGTTTGCATCTCTTCAACTGATGGGTGCGGCGCCGTTAAGGGCGCAGTTGACAGCTCTTAGAATTGAGATCACTATTCGATATACACTATCGAAATAAGATACTTCCTCGCGCGCGAGCGTCGAGGCCAATCCTTGCGAGGCATCGTTGACAACCGAAGACCTCACCGAGCTGCGCGCTGACTGCGCGTTGGCTGCCAAATTCTGGGGCCGTACTTTCGGCGCGATGGGTGCAATCGTCTTCCGAGAAAAGGGAGAGGATGCAATCAAGCGGCTTTGGGCGCTGATGCTGCATCAACATCAGCAGGGCTTCTATCATCAGGGGCTCATCAAGCTCGGCATTTCGCCCGATGAACCTCCCGCAGTGATTGCCGGAAAGTATCACTGGTACACCAACCTGATCGGTGGCCTCACCATGGAGTACGTGGAGGAGACCCCGAAGAAGGTCTGGATCCGCTACACCGCGCCAATGTGGACCTATCCCGGCACCACCATGATGGCGATGCCAGCCTCGCTGCGCAGAACGATCTTCTCGATTTGGCATCCGGCCAACGGCCGCATGATGGGCAATAAACGCCTAGGCTGGGTGGCGACGAAATTCGTCATGGAAGGTGCGCCTTACGATGAAGGGTACTTCATCGAGTATGATCATGATTTGAAACCAGGCGAGGAACTGCGGTTCGAGCAGGCGGCGCATACGCCGGAGTTCGACCCGACCAAGGCGCCGCGTCTGGACGAGAAGTTGTGGCCAGAAGCGCGCATGCTCAAGGCGCGTCGCAACTGGTCGCGCGAATACGTCGCCACGACGCTTGATTGCCTTCTGCAAATGTATGGTCCGCAAACGACGTACTATTTGTGGGATCAGACCATGCGCTGTCTTGCCGTGCAGTATGCGCACGAATTGAAAGCGGATGCCGGCGTCGAGGGAAAGGAGACCGCTGACATTGCGACTTTCTTCGCCCGGATGCTCAAAGCGCAGAACCAGCAGTTTGAGCTTCAGAAACTCTCGGACGAGCGGTATGCGATTCACCTGAAGTCGTTCTTGCCTTTTGCCAACGACGCACCCGAAGAACTGCGGCATGCGAGCTTTGCCTTCCAGAACGTAGCAGCGTGGACGCTGAACGGGCGGATTTCGGTCACGCGCCGGCCAGAACCTGACGGACGCAATCCGAATGCGGAAGTCTGGGAAATCTCAAACGCCGGTCGCTGGCTGTACTAAGGCGCCTGGCGCTTCAATTCGCGAGTTTTGGATGGCTTATATCGATCCGGCGACCACGGTCGCAGACCTCCTCGACACGCGCGCGCGCGAAAATGCGAGCCACGTGTTCTGCACGTGGCAGCAGGATCGGATCACCTACGAACAGCTTGCCGCGCAGGTGAACCGTTTTGCGAACGGGTTCCTGGAGCAGGGGATCGGCGCCGGGCATCGTGTCGGCGTGATGCTGCCGCATCATCCAGATCACATCTTCGTTCTGCTGGCGCTGGCGCGAATTGGTGCTGTCGCCGTGCCGATCAATACACATCTGCGCGGGGCAGGGCTGGAATATCAGATCACGCACAGCGATCCGCACGCCATTGCCACGGATGCAGAGTTCGCCGAGCAGATACTGTCCGCCCTCGCGGCGACGAAGAGCGAAGCCCTCTTGCTCTGGCGTGGAAAAGAACTGCCGGAACGTGACAACGGTGCGCGGGTGATGGCATTCGGCGCACTGGTCAGCAGTTCGCAAGCGCCGCCACCGCACAAAGCCAAACCGGAAGATGTCGTCGCCATCTGCTATACGTCGGGGACCACTGGAGCGCCAAAAGGCGTGCTGATCACCGACGCCATGTATCGCGCGGCGGCGACCAGTTCGCTGCGCATCTCCGGCATCGAAGACGGCGACGTGCCGCTGTTCTGGGAACCGATGTACCATATGTTCGGCATCGAGGTTGTGTTGCTGGCGCTGCACAAGCCGGTGACGCTGGCGATGGTCGAACGGTTCAGTGCGTCGAACTTCTGGCGCTGGGCGCGCGACGCCGGTGCTACACACATCCATTATGTCGGCGGCGTTCTGCAGCTTCTTCTCAAGCAGCTACCGTCCGACGGCGACCGTGATCACAAGGTTCGGGTTGCCTGGGGTGGTGGGTGTCCGCCTGAGCTTTGGTATGAATGTGAGACGCGGTTCGGGTTCGATCTGCGCGACAGTTTTGGCATGACTGAAACGGCTGCTTTGAACATCATCAATACGGAAGACATTCCCGGCGCGCTCGGGCGGCCGCTGCCGTACTTCGACGCGCGCGTCATTGATGGAAACGGCGATCCTGCTGCAACCGGCGAACTCGGCCAGCTTCTGATCCGCGGGCGCGAACCGCATATCATCACGCCAGGCTATTTTCGGAATCCGGACGCTACTGCCGATACAATTCGAGATGGTTGGCTCTATACCGGCGACCTCGTCCGCCAGGACGAAAATGGTGTGTTCTGGTTTTTCTCGCGCATAAAGGACAGTGTTCGGCGACGCGGCGAAAACATTTCGGCCTGGGAGGTCGAGCGCGTCATAAATGAGCACCCGGACGTCGAGGAAAGCGCATTGGTGATGGTGCGCAATGAGTTCGGCGACGAAGATCTCAAGGTCTTTATCAAGCCGATCGCCGAGCCTTTCGATCCGAGCGCGCTGATCGCGTGGTGCGCGACCCGGATGGCGAAGTTCCAGATCCCCCGTTTCGTTGCCTTTATCGAAGAGTTTCCGAAGACGCCGACGCAGCGTATCCGTAAACACGAGTTGCCGCGGGCAATCGATGATTGCTGGGACGGGGACACGAAGGCACAGGCTGCAAAGTAGGCCGGTAACGGCGCAAAAATGGAAACGCGGTGATGATGACTGTCGAGGAGGCCATCGTCGGCCGCAGAAGCATCCGGGCTTTCAAGAGCGATCCCGTCTCGCGCGAATTGGTCGAGCGGATTTTGAAGATCGCAAGTCGTGCGCCTAGCGGCTCCAACATCCAGCCCTGGTATGTCCACGTATTGGCGGGATCAGCCAAGGACGCCTTGGTGAAAGATCTGATGCAGGCGCATGAACGCAATGTTCTTGGCCAGCATGAATATCAGTACGATCCCAATCCATGGTTCGAACCGTACCAATCGCGACGGCGCAAAGTAGGCTGGGATCTCTACGGCGCCATCGGCATCCAGCGCGGGGAAACGGAACGGATCATGCGGCAGGTCGGGCGCAACTACGCTTTCTTTGATGCACCTATCGGCATGATTTTTACAATTGAAACCCGGCTTCCAGTTGGCGGCTGGCTCGACTACGGCATGTTCATGCAGAACATCATGATTGCCGCGCGCGGGTTTGGGCTCGATACCTGCGCGCAGCAGGCCTTCTCCCGCTTTTCAAAAATCATCCGCGAACACATTCCATGCCCGGAAGGCCACACAATCATGTGCGGCATGGCGCTTGGTTATGCCGACATGACCAAGCCGGAAAATCGCTTCGAAGCGGAACGCCGGACAGTCGACGATATCGCGACGTTCAAGGGGTTTTAGTTTGGCGAGCCATTCACTCTCTACGATCAGAGGGTGCTGCTGCCGCCTAAAATTACGGTTGCCTCCGAGGAAAACAGACCACCGTTGGCATGGGTCAGCGCAACCTCGCAGTCGGAGATTTGGCGAGGCCCGCACTCACCACGCAGTTGCCGCACCGCCTCTACGAGCAGGAACAGGCCGTACATTCCCGGATGGCAGTATGACAGGCCGCCGCCGTTTGTGTTGACCGGGAGGCTGCCGCCGGGGGCAATTCGCCCGTTCTCGACAAACCGACCACCTTCGCCTTTTGGACAGAAGCCGAGATCCTCAAGAAACAGGATCGGCAGAATGGAAAAGGCATCGTACAGCTCAAGGACATCGACGTCTTGCGGGCCGACACCAGCCATAGCATAGGCGCGATGGCCTGACTCTACCGCAGCCGTCACCGTGAGATCCGGCATGCTTGTGATATGACGGTGCGTTGTCGCCTCGCCGGTCCCGAGCACGTAGATCGGGGCTTTCGCACAATCTTTGGCCCGATCCGCAGACGTCATGATCAGTGCCGCGCCCCCGTCAGTAACGAGGCAACAGTCGCGTACGGTCAGCGGGCTGCTGATCATGCGTGCCTTTAAAACGTCTGCAATGCTGATCGAATCCTGCAGCCACGCTTTGGGATTCATCGTCGCCCATTGGCGCGAGGCGACAACGACCTCTGCCAACTGTTCGCGCGTCGTGCCGTAAAGATGCATGTGTCGAGATGCGGCGAGCGCATATGCCGTTAGCGGGTAGACGGGTTTGAACGGCTCCTCGTATGCCGGAAACTCCTGTGGCGCCGAGCGCGACCGGCCAACGCTGCGCTGCGTGCTGCCATAGGCGATCAGAGCTACATTGCAAAGGCCGGCATCCAGGGCCGCCGCGGCATGCGCCACATGGGTCAGGAACGAAGCGCCACCGGTATTGGTGCCATCAACGTATCGCGGGTTCAGGCCTAGATATTCGCAAAGCGAAAGCACGGGGAACGGCAACTGTGTGCTGGCGGTGAAGACGCCGTCCACATCGGAGAGCCGCAGTCCGGCATCCTGGAGCGCACGAACAGTAGCCTGTCCCATCAAATCGACCGGCGTCAGTCCGGGGGCGACTTGTCCAAGATCGGATTCAGCGACGCCCACAATGGCCGTCGCTCCGCGCAGAGAATGCGTCATGCCGCGATTTCCATTGGATGGAAGACCGGAACAGGCATATCCGCGTCGCTGCCGATCTCGACACGGAGTTCGACGCGCATGCCGATCGCGACATGTTCCGGTGCGATGGTCTCGACGCGTGACAGCATGCGAAACCCTTCGTCCAGTTCGATCATGGCGATGTTGTAGGGTGCGCCCGATCCGTGAGCCGCGACCGTCGTCGCGTAAACCGTTCCGTTGCCGGCGCTGATGCGCCACTCAAGGTCCGTCAAGCCCGTCCGTCCAGCCATGAGCTTGGGTGGAAATATCACAGCCTGATCGAACGGGGAGAATTGGTAGGCAAGCTTCCCTTGGCGCAGATACTCAACAAACGTCGCTTGTGGCGATTTCTCAGCTTGATCCGTCATTTCAAGTCGCTCTCAGCGTGAACTGTGCTCAAGCTCGGTTATCGCCACTCCAGCAGCCGATCTTCAGCGACACTCATGATCCACGTGAGCGCCGTGCCAATCAGAGCAAGGAGCAGGAGGACCGCAAACACGCCATTGAGTTGGAACGTTCCGGCGAGAAACGAAAGATATTGTCCAAGGCCGCGCTGCGCGGCAATGATCTCGCCACCGATCACGCCCAGCAAAGCGTAAATGAGACCCAGTCGCAGGCCTGAGAAAATCGTGGGAATTGCACTCCACAACGTGATCCGCCGGAAAACCTGGGTTGAGCTTGCCCCCAAGGTTTTCGCCAAAGTCAAATGATCGGCGCTCACGCCGCGGGCACCGGCCACGGTGCTGCTCAGCACGATGAAGAAAGTCAGGCTGAAGCCGAGCGCGATTTTTGAAGCCATCCCAAGGCCGAACCACAGGAGAAACAGGGGGGCCAGAGCGATACGCGGCAGTGCATTCAATCCCGCAAAAATCGGATCAAGGAACCGCTCGACCGTGGGAAAATTGACGAACAGCAGTCCGGTCAAAATTCCAGCCGCGCTCCCGAGAATAAATGCTGCGAGAGTACTGGCGAGCGTCACCAGCAAATGCTCGATCATCGTCTGATTGACGAATATGCCCTGTATCAGAAAGTTGATGATGCCGATCGGATGGCCGACGAAAATCGGATTCACAAAGCCGAAACGGAAAGCCGCTTCCCATGCCGCTGCGAATACCAACAGCGCGATGATACGCCAGACCCAAAGCGGCAGTCGTGAAGCGAGCGCAAGCGTCATGTCGTTTCCAATGCAGTTTCCAGCTGCGTCCAAACGTGAGCATAAAGTTCGTGATACTTCGGGTCGCGCTGCAATGCGCGAATGGAGCGCGGGCGCGGCAGATCAATCGGGATATCCGAAATGATGGTGCCGGGCCGCGCCCGCATCACGAGAACGCGATCCGATAATGCGATCGCTTCGCTGAGGTCGTGTGTGATGAAGACAACCGTGCGGCGCTCTTCATTCCAGAGCCGAAGCAAAACGTCTGCGAGTTGCAGCTTCGTTTGTGCATCGAGCGCGCCGAAGGGTTCATCCATCAGGAGAATGGGTGAGTTCAGGCAGAAAGTACGCGCCAGCGCCACGCGCTGCCGCATACCTTGAGAGAGAGCTTTTGGATAAGCGTTTTCAAACGATGCAAGGCCGACCTGCTCCAGAAGGAGGCGCGCCTTGGCGCGACGGGCCTCCTTCGGGTAGTGGCGTATCTCCGCGCCAAATTCAGCGTTCTGGAGGGCGGTCAACCAGGGCAGAAGCGAATCTCGCGCAAGCATGTAGGCAACATCAGCACGACCGGACCGCGGCGGCTGACCACTCAACTGCACACTTCCTTGCTGGACCGGAATGAGACCAGCAATGATGTTGAGCAGAGTGGTCTTGCCACATCCACTTGGACCGACGATCGAAACAAACTCGCCCGGTTTAATGTAAAGCGACGACTTGGCTATCGCTTCGACCCCGCCAAATCGCTGCGAAACATCGACGATCTGGATGGACCCGGAATCTGGGGCAAGTTCATTCGAAGCGGTGTCATGAACCGCCGAGCGAGCTGAACTGTGTGTTGTCACGGTGCGTTCTCGTAGATGAAGGGCATGTGATCGAACGGCTTATCGATCATTTTATTGATCACGAGAAAATTCGAGAACGCTTTAATCGAGTCGCGATCGATGCTGACGCCAAACCTCGGAATCTGCATCTTCAGCAGCGCCATCATCACCTTATCCGCGTCCTGCACATCGCCCATGGACAGGCGCTTTTTTGTGATAGCGGCGACCTGGTCGAAATTCTCAGGCTTTTGCATCCACGCAATGGCTTCCGTCAGCGCGTGGATGAAAGCAGTAACTGCCGCCGGATTCTTTTTTATGAAATCCCGCCGCGCTGCATAAGTCTCAAAGCCGCCGTTGAGGGATTTGACTTCTGCCGGACCCTCGCCCTTATCCATGTCGACCGCGACGATGCATGTTTTTTGATATTCACAAAGGGCGCGGAACGGCTGGAACATCAAGGCTGCATCGATCTGCTTCGCAACGAATTGTGGGTAAGCCGTCGCCGGAGATCCGACTGCAACGTAAGTCACGCTCTCAGGATCGAGCCCGGCGCCGATCAACAGCGCGCGCACCTGCAGCTCGACACCCGATCCGCGAGCCGTCACGCCGACCTTTTTGCCGACGATATCTTTCATGATCGCAGGATAACCTGCGTCCTTGTTGGGTAATGGCACATCCGAACGAACGGTGAGTTCGTAAATATTGTTCGGCGAGTGGCCCACAATCACCTGCACGTCATTGCCGCGCGCGGCCGACTGCATCGTGACTTCGGTTGAGGCATACGAGACTTCGATGCTTCCGGCGGCGAGTGCCTGCAATCCGACGGGTCCGGACGGAATGGCGACGCCCTCGCACCTCAGTTTGACGCGCTCGCAAAATCCGGCGTCCATCATCACCCAGTGCGGCAGGTTGAGGATGGTTCCTGGATATTCCTGAATGCGAATGAGTTCGTTGTTCGCAACCGGCGCATTCTGGGCGGCGGCACCGCCAGCAAGCAGTGCGGCGGCAATGACGCCTGCACCGAATCCAAAGATGCTTGATTTCATTGGCCGTTTCCCTCGTTCAGGTGATCGTTCGATCCCATTTGGAGTGGCCCATAGGAGCTCACTCTCGTATAATGGAAAACAAATCCACGAAATGCGCAATAGGTTTATTGCAATTCTAAAAAATTGTTTGCATTATTTGACATGAAAGAACGCGGAAAGTGATTGATGGCTAAGCAGCATGGACGCTCGACTGAAGACGTGCCTCGCGAGTCGAAGCTGGACTCGGGCGCTCTCAAGCGCGGTTTCGCGATCCTCGAAATACTCGTTGAAGCGACGCATCCTCTGACGTCGCGGGATATTGCCGAGCAGTTGCAGCTCAGCGACAGCACGGTGTATCGGCTGCTGCAAACGATGTGCGAAGCGGGCTATGTCATTCGCGATGATGCGCGGCGCTATCACGCTGCATCGAAGGCGCTCCTGCCTCTGACGATTTATCATCCGTTGAGTGTGTTTCGACGGGACGCGTTTGAAATTCTCCGTGCTGCGCGAGAAGAATCCGGGCTCACCGCATCTGTCGTCGTCTTCGTCGGCAACGAACGCCTGGTTCTTGACGTTGCGGGTATCGTCGGCAGCCTGACGCCGTTCTACACAACGCGACTGGAGAACGCGATCCACGTGTCGGCAGCGGGCAAATTGCTGCTGCTGTCGAAATCGCCGGCCGATCGCAAGGCGATCCTGGGGCCTGGGCCCTATAAGGCATTGACGCCTGAAACGATCACCGACCCTGCTGTCTTCGAGGAGCACCTTCAGCAGGTCGCGGCAGCAGGATTTGCTACGAACATAAATGAAAATTTCATCGGGCTTTCTGCTGTTGCCGCGCCGCTGATAACCGGCCCCAATCAGATCGTGGGCTGTCTGATCGTGGCGGGCGCATCGGATCGCGTTGCGGGAGATCGCGCGATCGAGCTGGGTCAGTCGTTGCGGAACGGTGCCAAGCTCCTGTCAGCGGGATCGGCGGCGTTGCGTTCAGTCCGCGCTATGTTCGCAAGAATGCGCTAGGGGGACGTGGTGAAACGCGTTTTGATCGCCAATCGCGGCGAGATCGCACTCCGGGCCGTTCGCGCATGTCGCGTTGCGGGGCTGCAAAGCGTGGCGGTCTATTCGACGCCTGACGTTTCATCACCGCATGTCTGGGCGGCGGATCAAGCCGTGTGCATAGGGCCAGCGGCGGCGCTGCAAAGCTACCTGGATGAAGACAGGTTGATGGAGGTGGCAAAAGCCACGCAATGCGACGCGGTTTATCCTGGCTACGGCTTTCTTTCCGAGCGTGCAAAGTTTGCCGAACGCTGCGGTGATGAGGGGCTTGTTTTCATCGGCCCGTCACCAGACGTGATCGAGGCGATGGGTGATAAAGCCGAAGCGCGGAAACGCGCCGAAGCGCGTGGAGTGCCTGTCGTTCCAGGATCAAGTGCAGCCTTCACCGACGTGGGGGAGGCGGCAAAAAGCGCGCGCGATATCGGCTTCCCGCTTCTTCTAAAAGCAAGCGCGGGCGGCGGCGGACGCGGGATGCGCGTTGCGCAAAACGAGGCAGCCTTCGCCGAACTCTTCATGCAGGCCTCGGCCGAAGCAAGTTCCGCTTTCGGTAACGGCGAAATCTATCTTGAAAGGTTTTTCTCACGCGTGCGCCACATCGAGGTGCAGATCTTCGGCGACAGCCACGGCAACGTGAGGCACTTCGGCGAACGCGATTGCAGCGTGCAGCGACGTCATCAAAAGATCATCGAGGAAGCACCATCGCCGGTGCTCGAGCCTCAGGAGCGGCAGGAACTCTTACAGTCCGCAGTCGCGCTCGGAGAGGCGATTGGCTACCAGAACGCGGGAACGGTCGAGTTCATCTTCGATGTCGAGAGCAGGCGGTTTTTCTTCATAGAGATGAATACGCGGATTCAGGTCGAGCACCCCGTTACCGAAGCGCTGACGGGATACGATCTCGTTGCAGAACAGTTGAAGGTCGCAGCCGGTGATCGACTTTCGGCAGATCCAGTGAAACCGCCGGAGGTTGGCGCCGCCATCGAATGGCGAATCTGCGCGGAAGATCCCTCGCGCGGGTTCAAGCCCAGCCCTGGACGCATCCGCAATTGGCCCCGCCCTTCCGGTGTCGGCATCCGTTTCGATACGCATGCTTACAGCGGATACGATGTGCCACCGTTCTATGACTCCATGCTCGGCAAACTCATCGTTTCCGGCCGCGATCGTCGTGAAGCGATCGCCAGGTCCGAAGCCGCGCTGATGGCATTCTCCGATACCGGTATCGCGACAAACGTGCCATTTCACCTCGACCTCCTTCACAGCCGCAAATTTCGCGATGCCGAGATCCACACACGCTGGATCGAAGAGGAGTTGCTGAAATGACGGCGCTTGATTTTCGCGAGATCGCGACGGTTCTGGAATACCTGGACGGAAAAACGCAAGCGCTACCGGATGGCGTTTCCGTCGACTTTCAGCACGAGACGGCGGCGCCCATGGCCGAACCGCAACCGCCGGTGCAAAAACCCGGGCCCGTGTTGGTGCGCGCGCCGTGTCCCGGACGTGTGCAAATAACGAGCGCAGCGCAGGTCGTGCGTGAAGGCGACACGATCGCCGAGGTTCTCTGCGGTCGCCGACGCGTGCCCGTGCTGGCACCGGCCGCAGGTACACTTGGAGTTCCACTGTTTCAGTCAGGCCAGTTCGTTGAGTTCGATCAGGTGCTCGCGATCCTGAACACTTCGGTGAAGCCGGAAACGACGTCGGCGGACCCCAAAAACGTCAACACATCCCCGGCGCACGCGGGTGAAGGGAGAGAGGCATGAACCTCACATTCGAGGACGTCGAAACACTGCTGCGCGTGTTTCGCGAAACAGACTATTCGGAAGTTCGCATTGAAATAGGCGATTTCAAGCTTGCGGCCAGCAAGAATGGACAGGGCCTTTCGCACGTCGAGAGGTCGGAGCCCGTTACCGCTTCCGCTGCGCCGAAAGCCCCCCAGCAACAAGCCGATCGCGGCGCCTCGGTAGAGATAGAACCCGGAACCATTGCCATTCGTGCCGAAGTCTCCGGGCAATTCTATCGTTCACCCAGCCCCGGCGCGGAACCGTTTTGCAAACCGGGGATGCAGGTTGCCCCTGATACGGTGATCTGCCTGGTGGAAATCATGAAGCTGTTCACGTCCGTCACGGCCGGCGTTTCCGGAACGATCACCCGTATTCTCGTCGAGAATGGCAGCCCGGTCGAAGCCGGCCAGCCCCTGATCCTCATTCGCCCGGATAGGTCATGAGCACAGTAAAGATCATCGATACGACGTTCCGGGACGGACAGCAGTGTCTGTGGGCGACGCGCATGTCGACGGGCGCGATGCTGCCGGTAGCCGAAACGCTGGATCACGCCGGCTTTGAAGCCATCGAGGTTGTCGGCGCGGTGCAGTTCGACGCAGCGGTTCGCTATCTGCGCGAAGATCCTTGGGAACGGCTGCGACTTCTCAGACAACGTATCACCAGGACGCCAATGCAGGCCGTGGTCCGCAGCGGATGCGTGCTTGGTTTCGAGCTTCTGCCGCAAGATGTGAACGATCTTTGGATCGAGCGTCTGGTGGCAAACGGCATTCGCCAGTTCGTGGCGTTCGATGGGCTGCATGATCTCGACAACATCGTGCCATCGTTGAAACTGGCAAAGCAGCTTGGCGCACATACCGTCGGCTGGCTCACTTTCAGCGAAAGCCCGGTACACACGGACGAGCTCTACGTCGCCAAGGCACGGGAATATATCGACCGCGCAGATGTCGATGGCGTGCTGATCGAAGATGCCAGCGGTGTGCTGACGCCTGAACGGGTCGCGACGCTCGTGCCGGCGTTGAAGGCGGCCATCGGCAATCGGCGCCTCGGCGTTCACACGCATGGTCTTCTCGGACTACCGCAACGCACGCAATTGGCGGCGGCCGCGCTTGGCGTGGATCACGTCTACACCTGCGTACCGCCGCTGGCGGATGCAAATGCACCTCCATCTGTCTTTACGACAGTCCATAATCTTGAACAGTCCGGCTACGAGACCGGTGTCTCGGTCGATCGCTTGCGGCAGATGGAACAGCATCTGGAGGCAATCGCAGCCAGGGAAGGCTTCCAGCGCGGCAAGCCGATGGACTTCGACGCAAGCTTCTTCAGGCATCAGATCCCTGGCGGTGTGCTCAGCAATCTCACCGCACAGCTCAAGGTGGCAGGCCTGGAAGACCGGCTGCCCAAGGTTCTGGAGGAATGTGGCCGCGTGCGCGCCGAACTCGGCTGGCCGATCCAGGTGACACCGTTCGCGCAGTTCATCGGCGTGCAGGCAACGCTCAACGTCATTCACGGAGAGCGCTATCGCATCGTGCCCAATGAGATAAAGAAATATGCCCTAGGCTATTACGGCAAGCTGCTGGCGCCAGTCGAACCCGACATTCTGGATCGCATCGTCAGCAACGGGTCAGGCAATATCGCGCTTGAGCGAAAGCCGCTGGAGCCCATGCTGCCGATCATTCGCAAGCGGCATCCAAATGCCGATGGCGACGAGCTTTTGCTGCGCCTTTCTTTCGATGATGCGGTGCTGGAGCCGATGCGGTCCAATCGCCCGGATTACGCCTCCTGGACCATAGCCGATAAACCGATCGTGCATTTGTTGAAGGAAATTGCGAAGCGCCCTGCCGCAAGCCGTGTTTTCATCTCGCAAGGTAACGTGTCAGTGGAACTGAGACGTTAGCCAAGGATGCGCTAGAATAGCGTCCCGTAACACTGCCGGCGCAAGCCCGAGGGAAAAGCAGATGTACCCTATAGACTTCTTCTGGCGTTCGGTTCGCGCATTTCCTTCACGTCCTGCTGTCATTTATCCGGGTGGGACGTTGACCTTCACGGAACTGGCGCAGCGGGTCGTGCGACGCGCTGCGGCGTTGCGCCAGCAGGATCCCGAACGCGGCACCCACGTTGCTGTCGGCGCGGCCAACACCATCGATCATCTGGTGACGATCCTGGCAACCCTGGCTGCGGGCAAGGTTTGGATTCCGCTCAATCCGCGCAATGGCGATTCTGAACTGCATCGCATGATCGAGTTCGTATCTCCGGCCCTCGTCGTCGCTGATCGCTCGATGCAGGAACGGCTGGGAAAGTTCAACCCAACGCCGATGGAGCCTCTCGAAAGCGACGATGCATCAGTCTCCGACTTGCCGCTGGGACCGTTGCAGCGCGCCAGCATCCCGCTTGGCGAGACGCAGGCAATCAAGTTCACCGGTGGAACTACGGGTGTTCCCAAAGGTGTTCAGCAGCCGTACCGCGCCTGGAATACGAATATCGTTACCACGATCACGGAGCTCCGCCTCGGGCCGGACGATCGCTATCTCGTATCCGCGCCGCTGACCCACGGCACATCGACTTACATGCTGCCGATCTTTGCCATGGGCGGCGCTCTGGTTTTCCCGGAGGACGCGAAGGCGCCGGGGCTGCTCGATACCATTCAGAACCATCGCTGCACCGTCTTCTTCGCGCCGCCGACCTTGGTCATAACGGCAATGGAGGAACAGAGACGTTCTCCGCGCGATCTCTCCTCGCTTCGCACGATCATTTATGGTGCGGCCCCCATGCGGCCGTCCCAGATTACCGATGCCCAAAACGTCTTCGGCCCGATTATCGCCACCAGCTACGGACAAACCGAGGCACCGCAAATCATCGCCTTCCTGCGGCCCGAGCACATGAGCGGCGAAGCGTTGGCGTCCGTTGGATATCCGACGATGCTGACGAAAGTCGCGATCCTGGACGACGATGGCAAAGTATTGCCGGAAGGTGAAACAGGCGAAATCAGCGTACGCGGCGATCTGCTGATGTCCGGCTATCTCAATGCACCGGACGTCACCAGCCGCACGATCGTCGACGGATGGCTGCGGACCGGCGATGTCGGCGTGCTCAATGATGGCCTGCTGTTCATCCGGGATCGCAGCAAAGACGTGATCATCACCGGCGGATTCAACGTTTATCCCAGCGATGTCGAAAGCGTGCTGGCCCGGCATCCTGCGGTGCTGGAATGCGCCGTGGTTGGCGTCCAGGACGAGAAATGGGGGGAGGCCGTGCATGCCGCCGTCCAGAGGCGACAAGGCGTCAGCCTGGACACTGCAGAGCTTGCGGCATTGGTCCGCAAAGAACTCGGCCCAGTGAAGGTGCCTAAGGGCTTTCATTCCTTCGACGCGTTGCCGCGCACCGCGGTCGGCAAGATCCTGAAAACCGCCGTTCGCGATGAGATCGCGCAGCGGCTGGGTCGCGATAAATCCGGCACATGACCTTCCGATCCATAAGCTTATCGAGAAGATAGCTCTCACTGGAGGCACAGGCGCGTGACACAGTCCGTTTTGATCACTGGTGGTGCGAGTGGTATCGGCGCCGCCGTGGCCCGGCGCGTGGTGGCCAGTGGCGGCTGGGTCTGTCTCGTGGATGTCAACGGACATGGTGTTGTCTCGCTTGCACGGGAACTTGGTGAGCGCGCGATCGCCGCGCATTGCGATGCGCTGGACGAAGATGCGTTTCAGGATACCGTGGCGAGCGCCGAAACGCGCTTGCCGCCCATCAACGGGCTTGTCACCTGCGCCGGCATTCAGCCACGCGCCAAACGGATCGAAGATACCGCGACGGACGAATTCAACCGGCTCGTGGAATCGCACCTGTCTGGCACGTTCATTTCCTGCCGGGTCGTCGGCTCGCTCATGGCAAGTCGCGGCGCGGGCGCGATTGTCAATCTGGCATCGGTGTTGTCATTCCGCCCAGGACCTGTGCTCGGCTACACGACCGCCAAGGCCGCCGTCGTCAACCTGACGCAAGCCCTCGCGGTGCAGTGGGCGAAGAGGGGTGTTCGGGTGAATGCTGTTGCGCCTGGCTGGACTGATACACCTTTCCTTCAGCCGAAGGATGGACGTCCCCCACGCGACCTCACGCCGATCTTGAATGCGACACCGATCGGCCGGCTGCTGCAACCTTCCGAGATTGCCGAGGTGATATATTTCCTTCTGTCGCCGGCCGCATCCGGTGTTACGGGCGCGACGGTGCCCGTGGATGGCGGCGTTATGGCGGGCGCAGGCTGGCTGCCCTATGGCGGTTTCCCGCAAGATTGAACCGCCGACCTTCCGTCCAGGACAAGAACCAGAACAAACAATCAGCGGTCTCATGAGACTGGCCTGAGGGAGCGCCGAGATGAGTGAACTGACAGGACGCACAATCGTTGTGACAGGCGCGGCCGGAGGTATCGGCGCAGCCGCATCTCGCATGGCAGCGAAGGCAGGCGCACGACTTCTCCTGATCGACCCCAATGAACAAGGCTTGCGGACACTCGCGTCATCGCTTGCGGGCGACGGGCATGTCGTGGCGCCGTCTTATCTCGATAGTCCCACGGCCTGCGCGGAAGCCCTGGCGCGCGTCGACGGCCCGCTGTATGGGCTGGTTCATATGGCGGGCATCTTTGTGCCGCACGAACTTGAACCCGGCGCTCGCGATATTTATGACCGCATCATCGCAGCGAACATGACCAACGGTTTCGACCTGGTTTGCGCCATGATTGACCGGCTGGTGACGAATGAACCGGCGCGTCTCATATTCGCCAGCTCCCAGGCTTATCGGCGCGGCAGTCTCGGCCACGTTGCCTACTCCATGGCAAAAGGTGGCGTCACGGGGTTCGTGCGCGGACTGGCCCGCAACCTGAAATCACGCGCGCTGGTGAACGGAATTGCACCGGGCGTGATCGAAACGCCGATGGCCGCGCATATCATCGACACGCGCAAAGCCGATATGCTGAAGGAAATCCCACTCGGCCGGCTCGGCACCGCCGATGAGGTCGCCGGCGTGGTGATGTTCCTGCTCGGCCCATACGCGACCTACGTGACCGGCCAGATCATCAACGTCGATGGCGGCACAAATAACGCATGAGCGGAAACG